>NZ_JBEQZJ010000038.1:0-38068 GCF_045223415.1 Hoskinsella mucinilytica
AATTTATCTATGGTTGTTTCTGATTCATTTTTATATCAGTGCGTTTACATTTGGTGGTGGTTATATTGTCATTAAAATGATCCAACGTTTTTTTGTAGATGAAAAAGCACTGTTTTCTAAGGAGGAATTAATGGAAATGGCTGCAATAGCACAAAGCTCGCCAGGTGCAATTGCCATTAATCTAAGTATGCTTGCAGGATATAAGGTCGCAGGAAAAAAAGGAGCATTGTTATCGATTGTCGCAAGTATCTTACCGCCATTTCTTATCATGTGTGGGCTTAGCTTTTGTTATGGTATGATCAAGGAACAAATTCTACTACAAAGCATATTAAAAGCCTTGCAGGCAGGTGTAGCTGCAATTTTCATCGATATGCTTTTGGATTTAGGAAAAGATGTGATGAAGGAAAAAAGCATGATCATTCGTTTATTGTTTCCTTTTGCTTTTCTTACTTGTTTTTTGTTATCGATTCCCCTTCTTTTTATCTTATGCCTTTGTATCATCATCAGTATCTTTGACGCTTGGAGGTTATCATGGAAATCATCTTAAGTATCTTTTTATGTTTTCTTCAAATCGGTTTATGTAGTATCGGTGGTGGTTATGCGACCATCCCTTTGATACAAGCGACTTTGGTAGAACAGTATCATTATATTACCTTAGAACAGTTTACCGATATCATAACCCTTTCTCAAATGACACCCGGTCCTTTGGCTATCAATATCTCAACATTTGCCGGTATGCAAGCACAAGGAATTCCAGCTGCCATTGCGGCTACTATAGGTTGTATTTTATTTGGTGTGATCATTTCTTATGGATTATATCGTTTTTTTCAAAAACATAAAAGCAATGAGCTTATTTTCCATATATTAAGAGGCTTGAAATCAGCTAGTGTAGGGTTTATCTTATCGAGTTGTATGACGATTTTATTGTTAACTTTTTTTCATATAGATCAATTATCTATGATTCATAGCGTTGATATCGTTTCTATTCTTTTGTTTATCCTATGCTTATATCTATTGCGTCGTCATCAATATTCTATGTTTCGTATTTTAGGAATCTGTGCATGTTTTGGTGCGATTTTTGCTTTTTTTTTAAACAATATATAAAAAAGACTCGTTTCCACCAACCAGAAACGAATCTTTTTTTACTATTTTTTGATTTCTTTGTATAGATCTACAAATTCTCTACTCAGAATACCGAAAGCTTCTGCGCTCATCAGCTGATCTTCTGCATGAGTCAACAACAACGTCATCGTCGTTGCTTCTCCTCCTGCTTCTTGCTGAATAAGTTTCCCATGTGCAGCATGTCCTTCCGTGAAAGACGCTTCGCCTTCCTTGATCAATGCTTCTGCTTTATCGAAGTCTCCGGCTTTTGCTTCCTGGATTGCTTCAATGTAAAGACTTCTTGCATTTCCTACAGCGGAAATGATCTGAAAACAAATTAGTTCAATACCTTCCATAATTAATCTCCCAGAGTTTTCTTGACAGTGGCAATTACTTTTTTGCCATCCATCATACCATAAGCAGCCATATCAATTGATTCTACAGGGATATTAGGGAATTTTTCCTTCACACTCTTCAATTGGAAGCGTACTTGTGGTCCAAGAAGGATGATATCAGCACCCTGTCCTGCATTGTCTACTTCACCAATAGGGTATGCAGCAATATCTGTTTCATAGTTGTCAGCAGCTGCAGCTTCCTGCATCTTCTTTACCAACATACTAGTAGACATACCAGCAGCACATACCAAAACAATTTTTCTCATTTTAATTTACCTCTTTTCTTTAAGAACATCTACATTTTACCACTATTACCTAGCTCTTGTCTATTTCCTTTTCGCTTTTTTCAATACTTTTGCAAGCGGTTCCTATACAATTTCATTTCCTTGGAAATATTTTATCATTTCTATTACTGCACTACCGTTTCCTTCTTTGAAATCCTCAGGCTTGATGCATGTGACCAAAGTTTTTGGAAACAACTGTTTGATCTTAGATAAATTGAATCGAACCTGTGGGGTCAATAAAATGATATCCGCATCCTTTCCATGAATGGATGCTTCACTCAATGCACTGACACGAATATCAAATGCCAGCTCTTGTGCTTTGATTGCTTTCATCATACTGTTTTTTAATACATCAACCGATACACCAAAGCTACATAGTAACAGAATTCTCATATTGACCTCTGTATGATAATGAGTGCATCTTCATCAAATGGATGCATTTCAATTACGCTTTGATCATTTTCTATCTTACATTCCAAACGTGAAAGACGATTTTTTGTCAGATCCAAGGCAGTAACGATCGCATCTTGTACATCCAATTGTAAACGTAAAGCAATATTGCTAGGTAAATAGATCAAATAGGTATGTTCATCTTCACTTTTTGCACAGCGAATTTCTGGATGATCATGTACGAGCAATTCACATGGTATCCATTGCGTAGAAGTAAACGAAGTAAGCAAATGAGCCAAATAGCCATAATCCCATGCTCCTGGAAATTGTAATGCTTCATTCCATGGTTTTGGTGTCGCAAATCCTTCTCCGGTGCCGGTGCCAAAACTTTGATTGGCTTTATGCCAAGAATAAATTCCCGCTGCACCATAGGTGATACCTGCACAAGCTCCTGAAAGTACACTTTGCCAAGCGGCTTTACGTACATCATATTGCGTAAATCTTCCATACAATCCACCTGAACTTCCCATTTGCTCATAGCATGGCTCGCTATTTAGGATTGGTTTGATTGGATATTCTTTATAAAATTGTTGTGCCAAACGATATGCCATTCCTTTATTTTCAGGCAAGGCATTATGACCGGATTGATACATATAGAAATCCATATCATCCATAAAGCATGTTGGAATCGAAGCGTATCTACCTTTGATATGCATAGAAAACAAACAATCTTTTGCTTTCTTTTTCAACAAATGAAATGCTTTTTGATAATGACGAATACAAGCATCGCTTGGAAAATCAGTATCGCCTGAGATGATATACATCGGATGCAAATCAGAAAAGGTTTCATGTACGATATCAATATAAGAATCAATGAAATCATATGGCATGGTGTTGGCTGAATTCATACGATTTGCCCATGTATCCGGTACATAATTACACCATAGCACAACAAGTGCTAATTCAAAACCTTTTGCTTTTGCCATTTCACACATTGTTCTTGCTCGTTTAAAATAGTCCATATTCCAACGATCAAAAGTAAAGGTCTTTTTATCCTTGGTTGGAAGTGGATAATGATCGTAGTATGTTCCACTCGCATCCCATTGTGGCAAAATGTTTATTTGAATGGTATTGAAACCTTGTTTTCTTCTAAGTTCTAGATAATACTCCCATTCTTCCTCTTGAATATTGGTAAAGGCACTCCAACATGTGTCTGCTAGATAAAAGAAGGGTTTTCCGTCTCTTTCAAATGTACGTTGATTTTCACTGATTCTTAACATCATTTATTCACCTCTTATGATTTGTTTGATCGATTCTTCACTAGAATCATATACATCTGGTTGTAAGCCGTTCAAGTATTTACAAGCCTCGTAAACCTGTGGCAAAATATCCTCATGAATACCCACACAATGATGAACATATGGTCCACATACCAGTTTTTCTTCTAACTTTTTCAAGTTTTCCACTTCGATCCAAACATAGGTTCCTTGATTAAATGGTCCCTCTATTCCCTTTGCATGTCCCATCAATAACTGATATTCTCCATTATCTCCATCAAAACGAAGAATGCTCATATCGCCACCCTTGATTTCTCCATGCAATGCACCTGGATGAGAATGATGGAATGCAAATGGTGATCCGAAGATAGGTTTTTCTTTCATCAAAGAAGGTGCCCATGGCCCACAATGTTGTAACAGCTCTCCATTCTCATTTGTTGGATGCGGTATCGTCCAATCCGCAAAGTAAGAAATACGATGCTTCCTGCTTGCGGCGTTCGCTATTATGGATGTGATCGCTCCATGGATATCTGTTTCACAAGTAACCGGAAATCCTTCTTCACTTAGCAACGCATTGGCAACACAAGGGAACAATCCCAAATCATCTTGCATTGCATTCCAACATTGAATAGCAGCTGCACGACAATGAAACTGCTTAGCCAAAGATTGTATCGCAAGCTTTAAGGCAGCTGTATTTCTTACGTCTTCCTTAGCTACCTCTACCTGCATGATATCATAGATTTTTGTTTCTAACGCATCAATTTGTGTGGATTCTTCTTTTTTGATGCGATCCATTTCTCTTTTGACATCACTTATGGTCACAGGATGAATCCGAATATCGAATGTTTCCAACAACTCACCTTCATTGACCATCATGGTCCAAAAGCCCGCAGGACGTGTTGATATCTGAAGAATGGTTGCTTGTTTTACCTGTTTCACGATATTCGCAGTCGCAAGGAATCGATCTAGTCCTTCCTCAAACTGTGTATCTTCTACTCGACACATCGTAAGATAAGTGAACTTTCTTTGAAATCTACGTAATATCTTACCTGTCGCAAACAATCCGCATTGGGAATCTCTTAATCGACTACCATCTTTTAAAGGTGCTTCATCTCTTGGTCCCCATAATAGAATCGGTAAATCAAAGCTTCTTGCGACTTTGGCTACCAGATCCTCAGTGCCGAAATTACAATGTGGAAAAAACAAAGCATCTACTCTTTCTTGTTTCATTTTGGTGATGACAGCATCTAAATCACCTTCATCAAACAAAAGACCTTCTTCATTTACATCCTCGATATCCACAAAATCAATGGATAGTGCTTTTAATTTATCTAATATCTTTTTTTTATACAACAAGGCATCTTCTTTACTGAAGATATCTCTTCTTGTACAAATAACTCCCAGTTTTACATCCATTTCCATCCTTCTTTCTCTATATATGGTGCCATCCATTCTTCACATAAGGAAAACCAATGAATGACATGATGATCATGATGGCTAGCTTTTCTTGCGGTCGTACGATCACAAAGTGCTAATCCATGTTCCCCTTTTTCAAAAATATGCAGTTCAAAAGGAATCTTTTTCTCACGTAAAACAACACCTAGTTTTAAGGACTGTTCTACATCAACCAAGACATCCTCATAAGTATGCCAGATAAACATCGGTGGTGTATCTTCACTGACAAAGTTCAATAGATTATATTCATCGATATCCTTTTGCGTTGGCTCTTTTACACCGAAAAATCGTTCATTTGCGGTATTGGGTTCAGAAATCAATGCACTCGCAAAACCGAAATCATCTTTCGCAAAAGCCTCTTTGCTATAGGTACCGGGATAACCTAAGATCGCAAGGTTGACTTTTAATTGATCCTTTGTCGCATTTACACTTTCTGCTAACCATGCTTGATTCCATTTCACTGCCATGGATAACGCAAGATGACCTCCTGCAGAAAAGCCACAAAGAATGATTTGATCTGTATCAATTAGCCATTCTTCTGCATGCTCTCTGATATATTTCACACATTGTGCACATTCAATCAATGCATTTCTAGGTACATTTTTCACCTGATCCATCACCGTATACCAAAGAACTACACTGTTTAGTCCGATACTGTTAAACTTTAATGCGATTGGCTCTGCCTCACGATCACTTGTAAAAGCATAACCTCCTCCTGGACATACGATCACAAGAGGTCGTTTCTTACCTACATTATATTCCTTTGATTGATGTAATACATACGTATCAAAAAAGGCTGTGTCATTCAAATAAATTCGTTCATTGATCATACAAGCTACCTTCCTTTCGCATCATAAACTACCATGTCAATGGCTTTTTTCCAGCCATCTAAATACTCCATTCGTTTGGTTTCCTCCATTTGCGGATGATAAACCTTTTCTATCTTTTGTAAATGATCACAAGGATAACCTAACTTTTTCATCGCAAGCATATAAACACCATAAGCGGAAAAAGCACTTTGTTCATAAGTGATCATTTCTTTGTTGGTAATATCACAGAGAAATTGCATCAAAACCGGATTCTTGCTTGCTCCGCCATCTGCACTGATTTTCTTTGCAGACATGGAAATACTGTCTTCTAAGGCTTTGATTGCATCATAAATTTGAAAGGCAATGGATTGTAAACCAGCTACCATCAAGTCTTTCTTATTTGTATTTCTAGATATCCCAGAAATACATGCTTTGGCATTCGCCATCCAATAAGGTATGCCTAGGCCGACAAAGGCAGGCACAAGATATACTCCATGAGCATCCATTTCCACATCATTTAATTCATAATCTGATTGATATAACTTTAGATCATCTCTAAGCCAATTTAAAGTATCCGCACTGCTATTGATAATGGCTTCTGCGGCATAGGCACTTTCATGTATGGTATGATATGCCAAAGCAGTTACCACACCGGCTTTTTGATTTACCTTTTGGTTTCCAATGTTCATCATGACACTACAACCGGTTCCCATGGTTATTTTAACATCACCGACATGATTTGCTTGATGTGCATATAATGCACTTTGACTATCTCCGATCACCGTGAGGATCGGAAGTTTTTTTCCATGAATCCATGTATATCCAAAATCTTTGTCACTTTCTACAATGGTTGGAAGTATTTCTCTTGGAATCTGAAAGATATCAAGTAATTGTTCATCCCAATTCTTTTGATGAATGTCATATAATAATGTTCTACTTGCATTGGTATGATCACATAGATGAAGTCCTGTTAGCTTATAGATCAGCCAGCTATCCATGGTTCCAACCTTAAGCTTATTCACTGGTGTATCCACATGATCTAACAGCCATTTTATTTTAGTAGCACTGAAATAAGGGTCTATCTTTAATCCGGTTTTTTCTTCTACCAAAGCTTCATGCGCTTTCAAAGAAGTACATAGATCCTTACTTCTTCTACATTGCCAGACAATGGCATGATATTGTGGTATGCCACTTTTCTGATCCCAAGCGATGATCGTTTCTCGTTGATTGCTGATACTGATCCCTAAGACTTGTTGGATATCTATATCCTTCAAAACCGCCTCGATACCAGCCATCATATTTTCATAAATCTCCAGGGCATCATGCTCGACCCATCCGACTTTTGGATAAATTTGTTGATGCTTATGAGAAGATTCTTTTTTGATATTGCCATCTGTATCGATCAGATATACTTTTGTGCTTGTTGTACTCTGATCGATACTGATGATATAGCAACTCATAACAATTCTTTTGCGGTTTTTCTTACATGATCAACTGACAATCCATAATAATCGAACAATTCCTGTGCACTACCGGAAATCGTAATTTCATCAGGGAATGCCAATACACGGACCTTAACAGGATGATGAGCCGCAACACACTCACATACCATTGCGCCAAGACCGCCATATATACTGTGTTCTTCCATCGTGATGATGGCTTTGGTTTCTTTTGCCGCCTTGATGATTGCTTCCTCATCAAAAGGCTTGATCGTATGCATATTGATGACTCTAGCATGAATGCCTTCTTCTTTCAATGCATCACTGGCTTTACAAGCTATAGAAACCATGTCACCTACAGCAACAATGGTGATGTCCTTTCCTTCACGAAGGGTGATGGCTTTTCCGATTTCATAATGGAAATCATCTGATTCATGCACATCATCTACCGGATTTCTACTCACACGAATATAGGTTGGATGTACATCATCCTTTAATTGTGCCATCATCTTTCTTGTTTCATGTTGATCTGCCGGAACAATGATTTGCATATTAGGAATCGCTGTCAATACCGCTAAATCTTGAAGCGAATGATGCGTCATACCCAAAGCACCATAGCTGACTCCGGCACTGATCCCAATCAATTTTACATTTGCATTCGAATATGCAACATCTACTTTAACTTGTTCAATACTTCTCATGGTAAGAAAGCTTGCCGGACTGGCAGCATATGGCTTTTTCCCAGCACTAGCCAGTCCTGCACTGATTCCTACAAGGTCTTGTTCTGCAATACCAACCTCTATGGTGCGTTTCGGATAAGCTTTTGTAAAAGGCGTTAAAGATGCACTGCCTCTTGAATCTGATACAACAACACAAATGTCTTGATCTGTCTTTGCCTCTTCCATAAGACATTCACAGATAACTGCACGATTTGCCAGCTTTCCCATTAACATACACCTCCCAGCTCTTGCATCGCAAGATGGTATTGTTCTTCATTTAACACGCCATGATGCCATGCAACTTCATTTTCCATAAAGGAAACACCTTTTCCCTTAACGGTATGTGCCAATATCAGCACCGGTTTGTCTTTCACCTGTTTTGCTTGATCAAAAGCATTCAGTATTTCATCTATATCATTGCCATCGATTTCGATCACTTCAAAGCCAAAGCCTTCCCACTTTGCTCGAATGTTTTTTAAAGACATCACTTCTTCTGTTGTTCCTGATATTTGAAGCCCATTTCGATCTAGAATTGCCACAAGATTATCTAACTTATAATGTGCCGCAGCCATGGCAGCTTCCCAGATACTGCCTTCTGCTTGCTCACCATCTCCCATCATGACATAAGTGCGATACTCTTTATGATCCATCTTAGCTGCTATAGCCATACCAACTCCAAGGGATAGGCCATGTCCCAATGCTCCGGTATTCATCTCTACACCGTTAATCTTATTATTTGGATGACCGATATACTTTGATTGATAGGTAGAAAACGTCTTTAATTCCTCTTCCTTGAAGAATCCACGATCCGCTAGCGTAACAAACAATGCCTCTGCGATATGTCCCTTACTAAGGATGAAACGATCTCTATCCTCTTTCTTAGGATTTGTCGGATCAATATGCAATACGTGATTATATAATACATTTAGGATATCAATGCCAGATAGGCTCCCTCCGACATGACCTGCCTTACTTTGGTAACAAACTTCAACAATTCCTCTACGTAACTTTTTACTATGTTCTACCAGCTCTGTTTTATTCATAGATATATCCTTTCCTTTTTCGTTATGCTTCTTCTACTTCACCTAGTTCAAGTTTATAATCCTGATTATCAGAAACTTTAAAGAATGGGAACCATACCAATACACCAATAGCAACACAAACCACCTGAAGTACAGCTGCTTGCCAACTACCTCCAATGAAAGCACCGAAGATAACAGGAACGCCGAATGGCACTTGAACACCTGTTAATGGTGGAACAATTCCTGTAGCCATAGCTGCATAAGCAACTAAAATCTGAATAATTGGAACACTGATAAATGGAATTGCCATAACCGGATTTAAAATCAAAGGATATCCAAAGACAATTGGTTCGTTGATCGTAAATAATCCAGGAATGATAGCTAATTTTGCAAGTTCTTTGTTCTTTTTAGCTTTTCCAAATAGAATCATAACGATCAATAAGGATAAAGTACCACCTGCACCACCAATACCTGCATATAGAGAATAGAATGTATTACCTAAAATATTTGGTAATTCGTTTACTGGTGTACCATTTTGTAATGCGGCCATATTATCTAATGCCATTGGCATGTAAACAGCTTGAATCACTGTTCCTACAACCAAAGAACCATGGATACCAAAGAACCACAATAACATCTGAACCAAAACGATAACAACCAAAGACCAAACACTACCACCTAAGGCATTTAAAGGAGAAGCTACCAGCGTATAAATCATTTCCGCAAAAGAACCCCAAGGTGTAAATGAGAATATTGTTGCGATTGCAATCATAATTGCCCCAGTAAATAAACATGGGAAGATAGAACTAAATGTATTCGAAATAACCGGTGGCACGCTTTCTGGCATTTTGATCTTTAATTTTTCGCATTTCATCAATGCACAATAGATACGTGTTGCCGCAAGTGATGCAAAGATAGCGGTAAACAATCCTTGTGCTCCCATATAATTCATATTCAAAGCGCCTTCATTTAACGGTGTTACAACTAAAAATGCAAAGATTGAAATAATACCAGCAGTAACTCCATTTTCATGTAACGTTGTAGCAAGGCGATTTCCCATCAGGAATGCAGAATAAATAGCCATACAACTTGTCGTAACAGTAGAAGCAGCTAATAGATACGGCGTTAATCCTATAGTAGATACAAAGCTCTTCCAAGCATCAATTGGCAGAACAGCCAATAGCAATGCAATAGACCCAATCATTAAGATAGGAAGTGTTCCCATCAATCCTTTTGAAATAGCATCTAGGTATTTGTTTTCTTGAATTTTTGACGCAAATTTCAACACATTGTTCATCATGTTTTCTGATTTCATAATTTCCTCCTAATGTAGCGAAAGGTATAAGATGCGCGCTTCTTATGTAACCCCTTCCTTACACTGATAGTATAATACAACAATTTCTCAAAAGCAATACTTTTAGCTAAATTAATTTATTTATTTGCTAAATATTTACTAAATAATTATTTTATAAATATTTAGTTCCTGAAAAAAACATCCTCCTAAGAAGATGTTCTATATCACACTATGATCTGTTTCACGCTATCCCTAAATATCACATTGGTACCTACCAGTATTTGTAGCTTACTGCTATCATGTTCATTGATTTTATCTACCAATCGTTTTACGGCCTTTCTGCCTAGATTGATTTTATCTACTTGAACGGTCGTTAATGGTGGATCACAATATCCACATAAAGGCAGATCATCAAAGCCAACCATGGATACCTCTAAGCCAAATTCTTTAAAGGCCTTCATCGCCCCCAATGCAATGTTATCATTTACTGCAAAATAAGCAGTTGGAAGTGGTTCATCGGAAGATAAATAACTCTTCAAATACTCCTTCATATCACTGTAAGCACCATCTAAGCTTGGCTCTACCAATGCTTCATTTTGTGGGTAACAAGCCAATTGATGATCACTCATTGCCTGTTCATACCCATGTTTTCGTTCTCTAAAATTATTGATTTGATAAGCAGAATTGATCAATCCGATGTTTTGATGTCCCATATCAATTAAGTGAGAAACAATTTCATAAGTACCATCTATATTATTGATAGCAACAAAATCAAATTTCTGCGTACGAAATACCGTATCCACGATAACTACCGGAATACTCAATGCCTCAAACGCCATCAGATCCTCATAATTCATTTCTGTTCCCAATAGAATTACGCCATCTACCAAATCTTGTTTCAAAACTTCTTCCATATCGACACTTTTATTCTCATCTACCGTGATATGTGATACCAAAAGATCAAATCCCAAAGCACTGCTTTCTGTTTCAATACCTCGAATCAATTCAGAGAAAAATGGGGTATCTCCTATGATATGTTTGGTTTTATTCAACACTACAAAACGAAGCGATTTACTTTCCTTTGCGGTTTTCTTAAAATATCCCATTTCTCTTGCGATTTTTAAAATAGCCTCACGTTTTTCCTCACTGATTCCTTTACGATGATTTAACGCATTGGACACCGTCCCATCAGATACCCCTGCTCTTTCTGCGATATCATGCACCGTTACCTTCATATAACCACCTCTTCCTAACTAAAGTATATCATATTATTTAGTTTTATTTTAGTAGAATTTAGGTTTTCATCAGCTTTTTGGTTTTCTTTCGTTCATACATTCTTTCATCCGCAAAAGAGATCAACTCATCTAACAATACACCATCCGTTGGATAATGAGCGACACCAAAACTTACACCTTTGAATTTTGCTTTACTTTTTGGTAATACAAAT
This sequence comes from Hoskinsella mucinilytica, assembly GCF_045223415.1. NCBI lineage: Bacteria > Bacillati > Bacillota > Erysipelotrichia > Erysipelotrichales > Erysipelotrichaceae > Hoskinsella > Hoskinsella mucinilytica. Next base: position 11,633 of record NZ_JBEQZJ010000038.1, read on the forward strand.
TGTATCCGCCTTATTTGATCCAATATCTTTTCAATATCTACTTCAGATATCAACATCACAAATTCATCTCCGGATATTCGAAAAATCATATCTGTCTTTTTGATCTCTTTCATTTTATTTGAAAATGCTATTAGATATTGATCCCCTGTTAAATGACCGTATTCATCATTTATTTTTTTAAAGTCATCTAGATCCATATAGATGAAGTAAAAGGGTTGACGCTCCTGAATCTTCTTATCCATTTCTCTATCAAATGCCAAACGACTCCCCAATCCGGTTAATGTATCTTTTAATATCTTATTTTCTAAAAGCCCGATCTGATCCCCTTTGATCAGGATATCATTCAATAACACAAAGGTGTAACAAGCATTGATGATCAATACAATGATCGTCATCAACTTTATGAGAACGATCTTATCATAAATAAAGTGTACATTGATCAAAAGGATACTCACCAACCATAACAGGCTGGTAATGTTTAGTTTTCGTTGCATCTCCAAATGGTGACATTCCATCAAGACTCGATAGATTTGTGTCATAAACCAATCCATACCTCGATAAGTTATGATAAAGAACACCGTCTGAATGATCATCACACAAAAGGATAAAGTTAGATAAGTGAAGCATGCATATGCGAGTTGAACCGATATGATAAAAACAGATAATGTATAGCTCCACGCAAAACAAAGAATAAAAAAATGCTGACGTAACGAGCCCTCATACATTTTATGTAGCGGTAGTAAATAGAAAAATCCAAAGACAGTAAACAACCCGTTCCCATTTCCATAGATACCCAAAGCTTTGATTACATAAACACCAATCATGATCATCATGAACGAATAACAAAATAACACTATAAGAATATGTATCTTCGGATAGCATCTCTTCACATTCTTTTTGAAAATATAAAGATTCATAATGATGACTTGAAGTACTACGATCATCTCATATACAAAATTCATTTCATTTCATCTCCTGCACCTAACAAGTATATATGTCGTTTTTATGCAATTTCATAACATCTATTATTTAAATACGCTAACATTTGTTCATGAAATCCTATTATGATACAAATATATCCTATCAAAAAAATCGTCTATAAAAAAGTAGATATTCCTAATCGGTAAATTACGCTTCCTGTTTGGTAGATAAATGTGATTATTAAAATAAAAAAAACGCTAAGCAACAGCGTTTTCATCGCTTTAAATAAGCAAAATAGCGATCAAGGGCTTGATCATGATAGCGACGACTTATCGGAAATAATTGTTCGTTATCCATGAGTGCATCTGATCGGCGAATCTCTTTCACATGACTTAGATTGAGTATATAACTATTATGTGATTGACAAAAACTAAAGAGTGGCAGCTGTGGTTTCAATGCCGATAATGAACCATTCCAATCATAATGCCCTTGCGCAAGCCATATTCTACAACGATGTTGAGTAGATTCTACAGCATAAATTTTATGAAAAGGGATTGCGACAGATTTTCCTTCTATTTTAATCACAAGCCGAGTATCCATATAATTCTTATGATAATCAGATATTAAGATCGTTTTGAACTTATCAAGATCAATTGGTTTTAATAAGTACCAAAGCGGTTGAGTATCAAAACAATCATAAATATAATCACGATGAGAAGTGATATAAACAATACTGCATGAAATATTTTGTTTACGAATCTCTCTTGCCAGATCCATACCATTTCCGGTAGATAGTTCAATGTCCAATAATAATAAATGATAGAAACCGTTAACGGATTGCATTTTTTGTTGAAGCGTGAGTACTTCATCAAATTGATCGATATCATAATCGACTCCTTGCTCTAGATGATGTTCTTTCATGATTGCGACAACATCTAAACTCAATTGATGTAAAAACACTCGATCATCATCACAGATTGCAATACGATACATGTTACTACCTCCTGTCAAACTCTAATTTACAATTAAAAGTATACCATTTTTCGATCCCTTAGACAAACCTTTCATGTATTAAAAAAGAGGTCTATTTTGACCTCTAACACATTTGTTATGCTTTTTTCAAAAATGCTTTATATCCAAGAGTTGCTTCCCAAATATCGATTTTACTTGCAACTTCCCATGGTGCATGCATATTATGCAATGCAATACCACTATCAATGACTTCCATATTATATTGTGCAAGGATATAAGCGATGGTTCCTCCACCACCTTGATCGACCTTACCTAATTCTGCAGTTTGATAAGTTACATGTTCGCTATCTAAGATATTTCTTAAATATGCCATATATTCAGCATTTGCATCATTACATCCGCTTTTTCCACGACTACCTGTATATTTAGCAAATACCAAACCATGCCCCATGAAAGCTGCATTCTTTTCTTCATTGACACTTGCATAGTTTGGATCATATGCCGCAGATACATCACTACTCAACATTTTTGAGTTTTTCAAAGCTCTTCTTACATTTAATTCACTATATTCACCAACCAAATTCATGACTTCTGCTACTGTGTTTTCAAAGAATCTAGACTGTTGACCGGTTGCTCCAATGCTTCCTACTTCTTCCTTATCTACCAACAACGTTACAGCAGTACGATCTACTTGATCCATTTCTAATTGTGCCATCATTGAGGTATAAGCACAAATTCGATCATCATGACCATATCCCAATACCATACTACGATCCAAGCCATAATCTCTTGCCTTACCTGCAGGGACAACTTCAATCTCCGCAGAAACAAAATCATCTTCTTCAAAATCGTATTTTTCTTTTAACATTTTTAAGATATTTGCTTTTACTGCATTCTTTTCTTCATCCTTCAAAGGAATGCTTCCGATCGTTACATTCAGATCTTCACCTTCGATGACATTGCTTGCTTTCTTTTGCATTTGATCTGCGGATAGATGTACCAATAGATCTGAGATACCGACAACAGGATCTGTTTCCTCTTCTCCGATTGCCAAGTTGATGATGGTACCATCTTTTTTCACAACTACGCCATGCAATGCCAATGGAAGTGTTACCCATTGATATTTTTTGATACCACCATAATAATGAGTATCTAACATTGCAAATTCTTTATCTTCATACAAAGGATTTTGTTTGATATCCAAACGTGGACTATCGATATGTGCTCCTAGGATATTCATCCCATCAACCATAGGTTTGTTACCGATCAAAAATAACGCAAGCCCTTTGCCCATGTTGTTTGCGTATACTTTATCTCCGGCCTTTAGCGTACCGTTTTCTTTTATGACCTCTTCAAGATCACGATATCCATATTGCTTAGCGATACGGATACTTTCCGTAGTACATTCTCTTTCTGTCTTACAATCTGAGATATAATTTTTATACCCTTCACAATAAGTAAAAATCGTTTCTAGTTCTTTTTCATCATATTTCTTCCAAGCATTTTCTCGCATAGAAATACCTCCATTCATTCGCATTTATTATATATTGTTCACAAATGAAAGACAACTATAACCATCCAAAATCTGCAAAAAAAGAAGCAAGATGATCTTGCTTACTTCTGATATAATAATTTCTTCGATAACTCGATATGATACGGATCCTTGGCAGAATTAAATATACGAACACTTCCTTCCCCTTGTGTCCTCAATTCTCCCTTTTCCTTCAATATAGTTTTGACATGGTTCATGGTTCCTTCATTTCCATCAACAACACGAATGTGTGGGCCGGCCAACTTTTCTATTTTCTCTTTATAAAAAACAAAATGTGTACAACCTAATACAATGCTATTTGCATTTTTTAGATAGGGATCCAGATACTCATGGAGCTGTTGATCAACAAGTGCTTCATCATCTAGCTGATCGTTTTCCACAATACGTACCAGCATAGGTGATGGTAATTTTATGATCGTATGATCATGCTCGTATCTTGCCATCAAGTCATTGAATTTCTTTTCCTTTAACGTAAATGATGTCGCCATGACTACGATGGTTTGATCCTTTTCACCTTGGGCAACTACCTTCAATGCCGGTTCCATACCGATGATAGGAAGTTTTGGATAGGCTTCTCTTAACTCCTTAACGCAAGCACTGGTTGCGGTATTACATGCGATCACAACAGCTTTTACACCTTGTTCCACAAAAAAGCGCATGATTTCAAAACAATGCTCGCTGATTTCTTCTTTTGTTTTTTCTCCATAGGGAGCATATGCAGAATCTCCATAATATATATAATGTTCTGATGGCAAGTGCTTAGATAACTCCTTTAATACACTGATACCTCCAAGTCCGGAATCAAAGACTCCGATTGCCAGTTCCTTTTTTAACATGATAAGACCTCCCTGAATCAACGTCATCATTATACCCTTTTTCGCTCTTTCTTTCCAGTTTCTCTCTTATTTTAATTTTAAGAATAATTCTTAAAATAGATTGACAATTATTGGAAACAGGCGTAGAATAAAATTAAATTAAGAATAATTCTTAATATAGGAGGAATTTTTATGAGCAAGCATTTAAATATGGATATTCGTGTCCCTATTGAAAAGGATAATCCTGCCATACTAAGGGTAGAAAGTCTTTGTATCCAATGTGGTCAGTGTAAAGAAATCTGTCAAAAACAGATTAGTGTATCTCATCATTATGATCTTTTAAAGACACAAGACACTGCTATTTGTATCCATTGCGGACAATGTGCCAACGTTTGTCCAACCCATGCCATTAGAGAGCGCCAAGACTTTATGAAAGTAAAAGAGGATCAACAAAGAGGAAAAAAGACTGTCTTCATTACTTCACCTAGTGTACGTGTTGCCTTAGGGGAAGCCTTTGGCTTACCTGCAGGAAGCTATGTAGAAAGTAAAATGGTCGGTGCACTTCGTGCCTTGGGTGCTGATTATGTTTTTGATACAACGTTTGCTGCTGATTTGACCATCATGGAGGAAGCAAATGAATTGATCAAACGTATCCAAAAGAAACAACCTCTTCCTCAATTTACCAGCTGTTGTCCGGCTTGGGTAAAGTTTGTGGAAACTTATTATCCTCGTTATATACCAAATCTTTCCACTAGTAAATCTCCCATCAGCATGTTTGCATCTACCATCAAAACTTGGTTCGCAAACAAAGAGCACTTAGACCCTAAAGATATTTCCATCGTAGCAATCACACCATGTAGCGCTAAGAAATTTGAAATTCAGCGTGAAGAATTTCATGATGCCAGTGATTTCAATCACACAGAGTCCTATCAAGATTGTGATCATGTTGTCACAACAAGAGAATTAGCTCATTGGATGGATGCGGAAAACTTAGATATCGATACTGTAGAAGATAGCGATTATGATTCCCTTATGCCAAGAGGAAGTGGCGCAGGCATCATCTTCGGTAATACCGGTGGTGTCATGGAAGCCGCAATACGTAGTGCTTATTATTTTTTAACCGGAGAACAACCGACAAAAGACCTATTACAATTCAAAGCACTACGAGGTATGGATGGCATTAGAGAAGCAACGCTTACCATTCAAGATATTCCACTACGTGTTGCTGTTGTTCATGGTACCAACAATGCTCGCCAATTTATTTCACATATGGAAAACACAAAGACTCATTATGATTTTGTTGAAGTCATGACCTGTCGAGGTGGATGTATCGGCGGAGGTGGTCAGCCAATTCATCCCGGAGTTGATCAAGATGAGATCAGACAACAACGTATCGATGCATTATATGATAAAGATGCTCATGTAACGTTACGTAATTCTCATGATAATCCACAAATTCAACTTGTATATCAAGAGTTTTACAAAGAACCTTTAAGTGAAATTGCGGAAAAACTATTACATACTTCATACCATATTCGCACAGATCTGAATGAAGACCCATCCAAGTATGAGTTTACAGAAGTAGAAACAACAAATCTTACAAAGGAAACGGAAGGTATTACATACCAATGTACTATTTGCGGTTATATTTATGAAGGAGATCTTATGAAAGAGCCTGATAGTTATGTTTGTCCGGTTTGTTTCGTGCCTAAAGAAATGTTCAAAAAACGAGAGGAACCCAAAACAGAAGAAGTACAAAAGGAAGTTTTACAATATCGATGTACCATTTGCGGTTTTATTTATGAGGGAGATCTTACTCTAGAACCCGATAGCTATGTTTGTCCGATTTGTGGGGTGCCAAAAGCATTGTTTGAAAGAAAAGAATAGATAAAAAGCGAAAGAACTGAAATCTTTCGCTTTTTATGAATGAAATAACTTTGCTACTTCTAATAATCTGGTTGTTAAAGATTCTCTTTTAGAATCTGACTTTCTGATTTCCTGGATCAGTTCTTTCTCTGTTCTCGTTAAGGTCTCTTTTGTTTCGATTCCACAAACCTTACTGATATCAATTTGCAGATATTCCGCAATATTAATACCAATCTGCATTGGCATTCCGGTATGCTTCAACAAATAATTTCCTAATGAATTTTTATCTACACCAATATCTCTAGCCATTCTTGCTTTGGTTACATTTTCTTTTCGCATGAGTTCATTTACATAATCAATAAAACGATTCATGTCCGCCATCCCATTCACACTCCTTTTGTAGAAAAATTATAAACGAATTCATTTACAAAAGGTTGCTTTGTATGAGATGCTATGATGATAGGTATCTCTTTTCTATGACATATACAACAATTATATGATAACCATAGAAAAAGATGAAGTCTTTCTAACCTCATCTTTATGCTTATTTTTGCATGGTCGCCTTATATCCTTGATAAGTCACATAGAAATAAGAACCATAAATTACTAAGATGATACCACCTGTAATCAAATTACTTTTCCACATGCTACCAATACCGAACATGTAAGAAAAGGCACCTGATACGGCTGGAACACCTACAAAGGAATGAATGATCGCAAGCAACAAAGGCAACACGAAGTAAATCCCGATCTGTAATAAGATAGAACGATTGATCATCTTAGATGGCGTACCGATTTTACGTAATACCTCATAATTGGTTTTGTTATCTTCTGCCTCACTAAGTTGTTGTAAAGCTAAGATTGCCGCACTGGAAACCATAAATACGATACCTAAGTATAATCCAATATAGACAAATAACATACCCATTCCTAAAGAGTTTTCTTCCACTGCTGTTTTTGTCAAACCGCTATAACGATAATTTTTTATATCATGGTTTGATACATACTGTTCGAAATTTTCTTCAACCTGAGCATTATAGTCAGATAACTTTACACCTTGAGCGATATTGATATTCCAGTCACTACCATAAGGTTTAAAAGCCTTGGTCATATCATCAGGAACAACAAGTGCAAGCATGATATCCGGCATGTAATTCGTGCTTAATACCGAAATTTCTTCACTTTTTACACATAGTTGAACCTTTTGATTCAGCGCTGGATATTCAATATGTTGGGCTGCTACTTCATTTGCATAATCAAGAATTGATTCATTTCCACTGATAAAGAAGGCTTCTCCTTTTTGTAACGTAACTTCTTTTTTATGTTGAGAACGCATTGCTTCGTTATAATCACTCAAAGAAATATACATCATGGTTGCGTCTGCATAAAAGCTTTCTCGTGCATGATCACTTGATAAATATGGAAGAAGTATATTCAAGGTTTCTCCATCTGAATAAAAATCGACTCGATTCCAATCATCTACCTCATCAAGTGCAAGCAGCTGTTTCATGGTTGCTTCATCAATATCCTCATCTTGGGTATACGTATAATCATATGGTGTTGATTGTTTTACAGAGTCCACTAAGGTATGATTTAAGGAAATGCCACAAGATAATGCACCAATACTTAACAATAACATCAAACATACAACCCCCATAGATAAGCTGGTCGTATTTATTTTTGCGTTGATCTGTCGTAATACAAACATATTCAATTTCTTATAATAGACACCTTTATTAAATCGGATAAATTGCAATAAAAAGCCAGATAAAGAAACAAAGAAGAGCAATGTTCCCACACTACCGATGACAATGATCGGTACCAACATAACAGCAAACGTCGTCATAGAAGAGGAAGTCAAATAGTAGGCAACACCAAGGCATATCAGTGATACCAAGAGTACAAGCACAGCAGCCCATGGTTTCGTGATCTTTACTTTTTCAACTTTCTTTTTCGCATGTAACATATCGATCAGTTTCACTTTCGCAATGACCCTAGTATTCAACAACATGATCGTAAAGAAAATCACAGAGAAACAAACCACGGTTGCGATTGCACTAACTGCTGAAAAAATGATATGATAATTCACATTGGCATGAAACATATTTGCAGTAATGACACCGAGTATTTGTGAGCATAAAACACCAAGTACAATACCCACGACAAGCGAAGTCATTCCAACAAATAAGGTTTCGCAAACAAGAATTTTCGAAATATCCTTTTTCGGCATCCCAAGCAACATATAGATTCCGAATTCTTTTTTACGTCTACGAATCAAAAAGTTATTCGCATAAAGAATCAGAAACGCTAACACGATGGCCACAAATACAGATAAGACATTCATGAATAGACCAACCGTCTGCATACTTAATGATGCTGATTCACTCAATTCCATAATGCTTTCCTGTGCTGAAAAAGAATTAAAAGTATAGAATAGGCACACCGAAAACATCAAGGTCAAAAAATAGACAAAATAATCTTTATAGCTTTTCTTTACATTCATAAAAGCCAGTTTTGTTAATTTCATACATACACCCCGTTTCACACCTAGATTATAATTTACTCTAGGTCTATGTGCCATGGATGTTACTTACAATCACCTTTCAAAAATGTAAGAAAGGCAAAGAAGACTGTTATTTTACAGTATCCTTTGCCTGATTCATACCTTTCATCTCTGACAATAAGGCCGCCAGCTTTTCTTCCATGACATCATCCGCAAATTGGCAAGTACCAACCACATGATGACCTCCACCACCATATTTCAACATCAGTTTTCCAACATCAATTTCACAAGTACGGTTTAATACGCTGTAGCCAACAGCTGCACTGCAACCCTTTCCGCCTTTTCCATTTACGATCCATACAGAAATATTTGCTTCCGGATACAAACTATAGATCAAGAAGCGATTTCCTGAATAAATCGGATCAACACCTCTCATATCAGATATGATGATGTTATTTTCTACAACGGTGTGTTGTTTTACCATATCGATAAATTTATCATTTTGATCCCAATACAATTCAATTCGTTCCTTTGTATCGGGCATAGCTAAGATTTCATCTATCGTATACTCTCTACACCAATCTATCATCTTTTCCATTAATTGATAATTGCTGATCGTGAAATTACGAAATCGGCCTAATCCGGTTCTTGGATCCATCAAGAATCCTAATAATATCCATTTATTCGGATGTAATACCTCATCTATGGTCAGATTGGCACTATCTACTTTATCCACCGCCCATAACAAGTCATCAAATTTAGGAAAGCGTTCTTTACCTCCATAGTAATCATAGACAATATGTGCACAGCTTGGACAAGGTCTGCTATCCCCTACATATTTACCTTGATAGGCATTTCTTTCTGCTTCACTGGAATGATGATCAAACCATAATCCACACCCTTCTACAAAAGGAACATTAGCCAAACAATCATCCGGACCAACTTCTACCAAGCCATCTTGTAGATCTTTGGGATGTACAAATTTCCAATGATCGATGACTCCCGCTTCCTTTAAAAACACTGCACATGCCAGACCATCAAAGTCTGATCTTGTTAACAACCTCATGAAACTCCTCCTTTGAATTCGCCACCTCTAGTGTATCATAAATCGATAACATAAACAATGTGTGCGCTTACAACATCTTATTCATATTTATAAATATCTTAATAAAAAAGCTATCCTATCTATTATTTATCACACGATAGAATAGCTTTTTGACAATTTTATTGTAACTCTAGCTTTTCATCAACTGCAAGCATTTGTTTCCAAAGTGCGATCAGTGCTTGATTGCTTGCCTCTTTTTCCTTCACGATTTGCATGATTGCCTCAGTTCTTAATCTTACCTGAGCCTCTTCTAAATCATAAGGAATCTTTTCAATTGCATCGATTGCTTCTTTCATATATGTCTGATGCTGTAACATCTCTTCCATTTGTTTCAGAAGTTCTTCTTTTGTCATTGTTTCCATGTTATGCTCCTTTCTCATTGAGCATATCATACAGATACTTGTTTCATCCACATAATATGCCCTACCTTTTTTCACAAGTCCTTTGGCTCGCTTTGCATAGGTATCGTGTAACACCTTACCATTTGCATCTATTACATGAACAAACTTCATTTTTATCATTCCTTCGTATCACCGTTTTTTGTGATGGGTGCCTACCCCTGATACACCTTTAGGATACAATGATTTCAAAAGAAACGCAAGAAAAAAAACACTGCATGTATCATGCAGTGCTCTTTATGACTTATTGAAAGTGTTCTAGCAGCATTTTTTCAGCTTCACCACTCCACAATCCTTTGTTTTTGCGACATACCTCATCCAACTTTTGGAAGAATGGATCCTGTTCGCCTAATTTGGCAAAGTCTTCAATTGCTGTCATCGGCATATTGATATGTGTATACACTAATTTCTTTCCACCAGGTACATCCGGTAAGTTTTTGGTCGTTTCCACTACAGAATCCAATCCTCCGACATGTGTAATCATGACCGCAGATTGAATCAACCCTTTGGCATCCTTATCGATGGCTTCTTTCATGTCATCGATCGTTCCACCGGTGGAACCAATGATCTTACTTCTGGAATAATGACAATCATATAGATTCACCATTGCTGAGAATTTCATATCCGTTGGTCCGGCAAATAAATTCATACAACCATCATAAGCCATGATCTGATTTCCCATTTCACATACTCCACGATTTGGAATATACACAAATACATCATCATAACCTTTACCCTCCGTGATCGCCATCAATTCAAGAACCTGATCTGCCATTTTCGCAGTATTGACATAAATCAACTCTACTCCATGTTTTGCGGCATCTTCTTCTGAAATGACTTCTCTTGCTCGTTTGATACGATCATCATTGATTTCCGTTACCACAATTCTCTTTGGTTTATTTTCAAAGGTCAAACCATAACTTACAGCACCAAGTCCCATAGGTCCACAACCTCCAAGAATGATGATATTTCCACCTTCTTTTGTACCCATGATATGCTGATAAGTGCCTGGTACCGTATGATAGTTGGTATGATATCCGCCGATGACACAGCTCACCGGTTCCGCAACAGAACTTGCGAAATAGCTATCGCCTTCAAATGTCCATAAACAACCTGCTTCTATGATATCATTTGGAAAGATACAATATTGCGTATCCCCACCACACCATTGATAAGAATATCCCGGACTTTCCATTTGACCCGGAATCGCCGGTTGTTGCGCAAACTTTTGTCCTGGCTGAAATTTATCCTGCCATTTCTTTCCTACCTGTACGATATCTCCCGCAAATTCATGACCGATGATGATTGGATGATCATAGACATCATTTGGTACTCGTTTATGATTTGCGCCTTGTTTTACCGTTTTCCAAGTAGACATACAAATACTATCAGATACTACTTTTACTAAAATTTCATCTTCTTTGATTTCAGGTAATTCAAATTCATCTAATCGAATATCATCAACGCCATATAAGCGTACTGCTTTTGTTTTCATATTATTTTTCCTCCAATGTCTTCATAACGACCTGTTTCTTTAATTCTTCTACGATTTCTTTCTTTGCTGGCTGCGTACCTTTTGTCATAACAGCACCGGCACTTGCGGCAACAGCAAAGCGAATCATTTCTTCTAAGCTATATTGTTGTTCAATGGCATAAGTTATCCCGGCTACCATAGCATCTCCGGCACCAACACTGGAATGTGCCTCTACCTTTAATGCTTCCGCTTGTATGACAGCCTCTTGAGTGATAAAGATACTTCCTTCTTTACCCATGGATACGACAACATAATGGGTATCTTCATTTAGTAAGGTCTTAGCCAATGAAATGACCTCTTCATTTGTGATATCTTGTGATACATGAAAATAGGTCGCAAGCTCATATTTATTAGGCTTGATTACATAAGGTTTGGCTTTGATGCCATGTGCAAACAATGCTCCATCCGCATCAAATACGACCTTTGCGCCAGTAGCTTTGATACGTTTGATCATATCGTAATAGATCGTAGTAGCTACCCCTTTACTGACATTTCCACTTAATACCACAATGGTATCTGATTGACATAACTGAAGAATTTTATCCATCAGCTGTTCTACTTTTTCCGTATCGATCAATGGTCCTGCCTCATTTAATTCCGTTAAATTACGTTGACGATCCAATACCTTTAAATTGGTTCTTGTCATACCATCTACCCATACAAAATCGGTTTGGATGGATTGTTTTTTCAATGCTGATTCTATAAATTCACCTGCAGATCCGGCTAGAAATCCGGTACATATGCTATTACCACCAAAGGCTTGTATCGTCTTAGAAACATTGACACCTTTTCCTCCGGCATCCTGCATGACATGACTCAATCGATTCAATCCCCCAGCAACCATTGTTTCCACTTCTGCGGTCTTATCAATGGCCGGATTAAAAGTAACCGTAAGGATCATGATGCATCCTCCTTTGTGAGAATATCATAAATCGTATCTACATCGCCAGAAACGACCTGTTCCACAACTTCCATTTCTCCTAACTTACTGGCAATATTTGCTAAAATAGTCATATGATCATCATTTTTCGCCGCAATACCGATGACGATTCTTGCATTACCTTGAGCCCATTTGATTCCCTCAGGATAAATCATGACCGCAATTCCCGTTTTCTTAACACAATCCTTAACCTCATACTCTCCATGAGGAATCGCAATATCATTTCCGATATATGTTGTTAATCCATGATCACGATGTAACATGCCTTCGATATATCCTTCCTCGATATATCCGGCAGACAATAAGAGCTGTCCCATTTGAACGATGGCATCGTCACTATCCTTTGCACTGCAATTTAATTTGATGTTCTTCTTGTCTAAAATTTCATTTTTGGTTTTCTTCTTTTTCAATAGCATGATTTCCTTCACGATCCTTTCATACGCTTTTTGATCCATAAAGCTTTCAATTCCAAAGTAACAAACATCAGGGAATTTGGTTTTGATCTGATGTTCAAAATTATGATGAGATATCAGAATATCCACGTCATTGGGGATGGCTTCTAACGAACAGTTTCTCACCTTATCATGATAGCCTTCTTTCTTTAATTGTTTTGCTAAAAGGCCTGCTCCTAAGGCACTGCTTCCCATACCTGCATCACATACAAAGTAAATACTTAACGTTTCTTGCATACGATTCCTCCTACCATGGTATCCATTCTCTGATTGTTGTTTCTTCGATCATTTGTACCTGTTCTTTAATTGTTTCTACATTTCTTTGTGCTAGCGCTTTATAAAATGCCTCTTGTTCTATGATTGCACGATTGATACTGCTACATAGCTGTTGCTGAATCTGAATTGCATTTTGCGGTAGTAACATCACCATGACAAATTGAATGTTACCGTAGGTTTGAAAACTTGATCCTTTGGGATATAGAACCTTCATATATGCATGATTTAAATCAGCTACCTTGGCATGTAATAACATAAAGCCCATATCTTCCATGATGACCGATCCCATTTCCTCACGTTTCATCAAAGCTTCTTTTACCTGTGTTTCCCATGGAAAACAGCTGGCAACTTTATCAATCATATCAGAAATGCTCATTTGATCTTGAACCTCTATGATTTCCATACTTTCCAAAAGTTCCACAGCACAATGACCGGCATCCTTCAACATATATAGAAGCGAACCTTTTGGTTTTATGAAATGCTTTGCAGGTTGATCCCATAACTCCTTTAATCGCTCCATCAAATGCATCATATCTTCTTCATTTAATAATGGTGTAACACGCAATACTTCGATATCTTTGATATCGAGATCAAAGGTAGATATCAATAGCTCTTGATCTTGATATTGATGAGTCGTGATATCTTCCATTGATAAGGTTTTTAATTGTATTCCATGTGGTACTGCCTTTAAGATTCTTGCGGATAACAATGCACTGACCCCAATGCCACTTGCACATACAACACCACATGCGATGTTTCGCTGATAACGACGCTCTTGTTTTCCTCGTTCTATGCTCGCACCGATATGCATCGTCAAAAATGCAATTTCATCTTCACTGACGATACAATCATATTCTTTTTCAAGAAGTTGACATGCACGTTTGGTTTGTAGATAAAGCTCATGATACATGGTTTGAATGGTTTCCTTTAGAGGATTGTAGATGGGTAAATCGTTTTTCAATCGAGTGATGGTTGGCTCCATATGTGTCAATAAGCCTTTCATCAACTCTTCATCCTGTAATAAAATGGCTCTTTCTTCTTCATCGAAACTCATCAACATCTCCATGATCAAATGTTTCAGATGATTGGCATGTTCCTTATCTTCAGGACGTGTCATCTTTGCTCCTTTGATATGAAGGGCAATAAATGCTGTTTCTACCTCAGGAATATCAATATCAAACTCTATTTCTAAATAGTGTGCCATTTTCTCGGCTTGTTGATAAGCAGGATCGTGCACCACCATTTCTAAGACTTCACTGCTTTCTTGAATTTCTTCATGCTTGGCAATGCGATCGATGGCAATCACAAGATGAATGATCAAACCAATATAACCGACACTGGCATAACGATCTAAGGATAATTCATGCTGATACGTTTCAAACACTTTCAAGATCCTTGTTAAGATATCCTGATCTAAAAGCTTTAAGATACTTTGAGATCCTGTATCGATAAAAATCTGATGCAACAAGGACCCGGAATCCAGAAAATTAACACTTTGAATATGTTCATTCTGTTGAAGGCTTTGCTGTACGATTGAGGTAATCGCTTTACGAACATCCGCCTCGTTACCTTCCAACCTTACGCCAAATCCTGGTTTTCTGATCAATGTTAATTCACGTTTTTGAAACCATGGATCTATGATATCCAGATCATTGGATATGGTCGCTTCACTAACCTGAAACATATTGGCATAATGTATCAATTTCTCTAAATCTTCACTATGCAATAGTTCAAAGATCAACATATTTCTTCGCTCTTCTTTATCTAAATAGGCGATTTCCTGTACCTTTAATTCCTTTAAAAGTAAATCTTTCTGTTCCTTGGTTCCTTCCACAGAAAGACCGGCTTTTTGTTTCGATGATAGCCTGAGATCATATTCCTTTAATTCATAATCAATATCCTTTAGTTCACGAAATATCGTTCGTGTACTGGTTTTACATAAATTCGCTAAGGTCTCGACACTGACGTACTCATCCCTTTCCAGACAATATTCTAATATTTTCTTTAATCTAGGTGAGTAAATCATGATCGTTCCTCCTATTTCTGTTTTAATTTCTCTACGATTTCATCGTATTCGCTTCCTCCCATAAAATTAGTAATTGGGAAGATGATTGCATTTGGACAATGACTTTGTGCACGTTCCATCAAGGATTGATGAGTAACAATGACCTCTGTATCTAATGGAACATCATTGATTGCATAATGTTTTACATCAATATCCATACCATTTGCTTTTAACTTTTTACTTAACGTAGTTGCGCCCATTGCACTGCTACCCATACCGGCATCACATGCAAATACGATTTTTGTAACACTACTACTGGCTTTTAATTCTTTGGTTCCTTTTGCTTCTGCTTTCATATCACCAATCGTTGCTTTTGCTTGTTCTAATGCATCATCACCATCTTTATTGGTGAATTTCAAAATTAACATTGCGATAACAAAGGATACTGCAGTTGCCGCCAATACACTAAGAATGACACCTACGTAGCTATCTTTCGCACACATTCCCAATACAGCGATGATACTTCCCGGAGATGCTGCGGATACCAAACCTGATCCCATCAAGCTGTTTACAAATACTCCCGTCATACCTCCACCGATTACCGCAAGCAATGTTAGTGGATTCATCAATACATATGGGAAATAAATTTCATGAATACCACCGAAGAAATGAATGATGACCGCTCCTGGTGCTGAACTTTTGGCATTTCCTTTACCGAAAATACAATAAGCAAGCAATAATCCAAGTCCCGGTCCGGGATTGGCTTCAATCAAGAAGAAGATAGATTTTCCTGCTTCCGCAACCTGATCCATACCTAGTGGTGTAAAAACACCATGATTGATTGCATTGTTTAAGAACAATACCTTTGCAGGTTCTACCAGGATAGAGGTCAATGGCAATAAACCATTTTCAACCAAGAAGTTCACGCATACGACCATACCATCCTTGATTCCCACACAGACCGGTTCGATTGCAAGACATCCAAAGATCGCAAGGATTGCTGCTAAGATACCTGCGCTGAAGTTATTGATCAACATTTCAAAACCTGCCGGAATGTGACCCTCTAACACTTCATCTAGTTTTTTGATAAGATAACCGCCGAATGGCCCCATGATCATTGCACCGATAAACATTGGATCTTCTGTACCGACTAACACACCCATTGCAGCTGCAGCACCAACGATACCTCCTCTGGTATCATAGATCATTTTACCTCCTGAATAAGCAATCAAGGTAGGAAGCAAAAATCGTTGCATTGGCACAACAATAGCTGCCAGCTTTGCATTTGGATACCATCCTGCTTCAATAAACAATGCGGTAATGATTCCCCAAGCAATGAATACTGAGATGTTTGGCATTACCATTCCACTTAGAAAACGACCAAACTTTTGAACTGATTCTTTCATAAATTCCCTTCTTTCTGTAAGTGCTTTCCTCTTTACACTTTCAGTATAATTTCAACTCAGACAAAACACAATCAAATGAAATTCAGCTTTGTCACCATCCCAGATGACAGAATTAAACAGCCTTTATTCATCGCTTTTTTTCACTTTTATGATACCATTTTAACTGATCAAAGAAAATGATTTATAAAAAAAAGTCTATTGGATAAACCAATAGACAAAGAACTTAAGATTCTATCACAGTATCACTATAAACACCAAGCTCCTCTTGATCTTTTTCCTGAGCAATCTGTTCATTCAGCTTTTTCAACTCATGATGAATAAAGAAGAAGACGATGACACCACTGGTGATATCTGCCACAGGCCCAGCATAGAGAATTCCATCCAAACCGAACATCAATGGTAAAATTAAAATCATCGGTATCAATAATAACAACTGTCTAAGTGTTGATAAGATACTCGCTTTTACCGGCTGTCCGGTCGCTTGAAAATAAGAAGTTGCCGTTATCTGAAACCCTGCCGTAAATACTCCAAGATCATAAATACGCATAGCTTTGATCGCAAAATTCGTAAAATTCTCATCTGCACTTCCAAATAGCATCAATATGATATGTGGAATCAACATAAAGGCGATCCATCCAATCGCAGTAACCCCTGTCGCAATACTACTTGCTAACATATAGGTCTTCTTGATTCGCTTCGGTTGATTTGCTCCCTTATTGAATCCTAAAATAGGCTGAGCCCCGATTCCGATACCAATACAAATAGATACGATGATCATGCTGATCTTCATAACGATACCCATTGCAGATAACGCCACATCTCCGGTTACTGATGTCTGATCCCCATAATAAACAAGGGAATTGTTTAATACGATCTGTAAAATTGTTGAAGATAACTGTGTAATACAACTAGATATCCCTAAAGTAAATGCACTTTTCACAATGATCCCATTCAACTTGATATGTGCAAGACGAAGTCTCATATTTCCCTTTTTCGTGAAATAATACAACAATACGATCGTTGAAATGATCTGTGAAGTAATGGTTGCGATTGCCGCCCCCTTAACACCCCAATGGAATACGAAGATATAAACAGGGTCTAAGATACAATTCAATGCAGCACCAACCACCATGCTATACATCGCAACATTAGGACTACCATCCGTTCTAGCCATATTACTTAAACCAATACCTAACAAATTAAAAGTGGTACCAAGTAAGATGATACTTGCATAATCCTTCGCATATCCGATGTTCTTTGGTGTTGCTCCAAATACTTGTAAAATAGGATCTAAGAATACCAATCCTAATACTGTCATAATGATACCTATGACCAAAAGCAAAATAAAGACATTACCTAACGTATTTTCTGCCTCTTTTTCCTTCTTTTCCCCTAGTTTGATTGCCGCATAAGCGCTTCCTCCGGCTCCAAGCATCGTACCTATCGCAAGAATAATGGTTACGATCGGAAATGATACCGTGGTAGCTGCATTCCCAAGATAGCCGACTCCCTGTCCGATAAAAATCTGATCTACGATATTATAAACCGCATTCACCAGCATGGAGATGACAGAGGGAATCGCAAAACGCATTAATAATCTACCAACTGGTTGATAACCAAGTGGATTTTTAGTCCTTATGTTTGTTTGACTCATACTCTTCATTTACCCTCTTTCTATAACTTTTTCCTTTTGCATATGAACGAGCATTCATTGCTATGTATTTCATCCCATTTTCTATTTGCGCACTCTCTTCATCACTTAATCCCTCAGTAATGATACTTCTCCAATCCGCAATTGCTTTTGTGATGACCGGAATCAGTGTTTCACCTTTTTTCGATACATAAAGCTGTATGATACGTTTATCCTGATCATTTACCTTACGTAAGATGTAACCTTCTTCTTCCAATTTTTTAACAGCTCTTGCGGTTGTCCCTTTATCATAATAGCCTTTTTCTGCAAGTTCTTGTTGTGAAATACCAGGATGCTGATAAATTCTCAAAAGAAAAAACTGTTGACCACTACCGATATGAAATTGCTTTAACTGTTCATCGAAATAGGTTTGAGAAATACGATATACAATAGATGCATACTTGTTTATTCCGGGCATATGCAAATCACCTCTTTATATTAGTTGCACAAACAACCGTTATATTATAGCGTAATCCTATGGAACACGCAACCTCTTCATTCTATATTTAGAAATTATCACCTAATGTTTACCTAATGTAAAAACCCCACTTCTACATTCATACGCAATGAGTGGGGTACTTATTTCAAATCTTTACATCTATGACTTATTAATCCATAAGATATAAGTGATGATGTGCAATATGATATTCTTTATCTGCGACTTCTTCGATAAACTTACGATCATGGGATATCGCTATGATACATCCTTCAAAGTCACTTAAGATCTTTCGTATCATAGGATTGGTCAATGGAGATAAATTTCTTGTAGGTTCATCCAACAACAACACATTACATCGTTCCTTTATTGCTTTGATCAAATATAACTTTGCCTTTTGTCCCTCACTCAATGACAAAACATGATGTTCCATTTCTTCCCTTGTAAACTTCATTCTTCCAAGCAACTCTCGTATCAACGTTATCTCCTGTTGATCACCTGTCTGTATCAAAAAACGAATCGGTGTATCATCAGCTTCAAAACGATCCATGTAGTTTTGTGGCATATAACAAAGTTTGATATCTTCTCGCTGTTTCAAAATATGATAGATGTGTTTCATTAATAAACTTTTTCCACAACCGTTTTTTCCTGTAATCACGATGTGCTCATTACCATAAACAGATAACGTAATATCACATAAAAGACATTGATCCCCAATACTTAAATGATCCATATACAGTTCTAAGATTCGCTTACTTTCCGGTAGAGCACAAGGCTCAAAATGCACATCGATTGCTTCTTCAATGGAATCTACATGTGTATAGCCTTCCTTCTCAAATCGTTTTTCCAATGATTTGATATTCTTCATTTTATGCATTAACATTGCTGCCTTGCCAGGATCTCTTACCGTATCATTCAATGCATCATGTACTGCATTCATCTGATCATTTAGTTTGATTTTCTTTTTCTTATACTCCTGCTTTTCTTTTTGTGCTAATTGCATATCTTTTTCTCTTGAGGAATATCGCTCTTTGACATATGCTTGATAACTTCCTCGATAGATATTCGCCTTACATTTTGTTTTTTTATTTAATTGTTCTAAATGAATCAGAACATTCGCACAATGCTCCAACAAAGTTTCATCATGAGATATGAACATAACAGGAATCGGTAAGGTCAAAATCAAATGCTCTAACCACATTAAAGTTTCGATATCCAAATCATTGGTAGGCTCATCCAACAGCAATAATTCCATTGGCTCATGCATCAGCTTTAAGAGTTGTAATTTTACTTTTTCTCCACCGCTTAAGGTTTTTAGTGTTTGCTGTCTTTGAATGAAATCAGATGGTAAAAACAAATGCTGACACATGGTTTCATAAGCTAGTAATTCGTTATATTGATGTGGTTCTATTTCATCATCCACATCTTTCTTCAACAGATATTCATAAATTTCTGCATCCATCCATTTCAGGTGTATTTGCTGTTCAAAATAAGCAATATGCTTAAAATTCGTAATGATGTCACCTTCGATAACCACATAATCTTCGATCAATTCTTTTTGTTTGATTGCTTTTAAAAGTGTAGATTTTCCATTTCCCTCTTCTCCGATAATACCTACTTTATCGCTATTTCCTAGGGAATAATTAAAATTCTCAAGTAATATATGATTTTTTAAATCTTTTATGGTTAGTTTTTTTATTTGAAGCATAAGATGCACCTCCTTCATAGAGGTTATCGATAACAACATGACATTAGACATAACGAAAAAACATGATCTTACTTTTCGTATCTGTTGAAACATATCATTTGTTATCTATACATCTTATCCCTCCTCACTCTATGCAGTAGTGTAACAAAATCAGTTACCTTTGTCTACCTCTTTTTTATGATTTCAAATAAAGTGGCTGATTTCACAAAGGAAAAAAGCCAGCACAGTTATAAACCAATGCTAGCTTTTATCTTCATGATACAATGGTAATTGTAAGTGAATAGATAATCTTTGATCATGATATTGTGCAAAAATTTCTCCTCCCATTTGTTCACTCAGCCGCTTTGCAATCGATAATCCAAGTCCTGTAGATTTCACTCCACTTTCCACGGTATAAAATCGATCAAATAGTTTTCCAACCGTAGTATCATCTAAATCACAAGTATGATTTGAACAAATGATTTCTCCTGTTTCCAATAAGGTAATGACAGCATCTCCTGTACTATACTTTATCACATTGCTGAGGATATTATTCAAGATACGATGAACAGCAAAATGATCAACATACGCACAAACAGGTTGTTTACATATATGTACTTCAGGAGTAATATGACAACCTTTCAAAGCAGCATAATGAGCAGATAAACAATCCTCGATCACACGCTTCAGGTCTACAACATCAAATGTTTCCTTTGGCTTTGTCACATAAACAGAATATCGAAAAAGTTCCTCTGTCAACTGCTTTAATACATTTACACGATCTTCCACCATGTTTATATAATGTCGTACCTCTGTAGAGGTTTCTTCTTTTTCCAAAAGATTCAAATACCCATAAATCGCAGTTAATGGTGTACGTAGATCATGGGATATATTTGTCATAGATTCTTTTAATTCTAAATCGCCCTGTTGAAAACGCAAACGTTGATTTCTAAGCAAGATCAACTCTTGATTCAAACATTGAGCCAATTCACAGATACTTGTATCATGAGAAGATATGGAAATCAAGGTGTTGGTATCATGTTTTCGTTTCTCTATCAATTGATCTTGTATTTCTTTGATTGATTTGTGCATAAGAAAAATTCGCATGCTTAAAAATAAGATCATTACCATACAACACAAGATACAATATATCATGATACCACCTCAATCCATGTGACATTCTCCACACGTATGCGAATGCTAAGTAATAAGACTTCTTGTTCGAGTAACCCATTGGTTACAGCATAAGCACGCTTCCCCTATGTGCCCCACGGTTTTTATAAGTATTAAGTTATGCTGATACGAATCGCATATCCTCATTTCATTATTTATCTCCCTTGATACATTACGATTGATTTTTATAGCATATTTTGATAACTCATCAAGTTTTCAAGCAACGCTTATCACTTTAGAAGCGGGAGAATTCTTGCTAAATTTAGTTAAGATCCTTTTGGTTTAATAGAACCATTCCGATCATCGTTGATAGGATACCGATCACACTCGAATATAACATTAGCTTCATTGGATGTGATACTTGCATGGACGCACATTGCACCACTTGCCCACCTGGAAGAAAATCATATAAAAACTCATAAACATCCCTTGAAGTTCCTTCTAAATAATTAGGATTCGGCTCTTCTTTTTCTTCCTGTTGACCATCCATGTCAAGTGTATAAGCAGGATATACCTTAGGCTCCTGTAAACGGGAATTGATATAAGCACCAGCTAGGATCAAAAATAATACACTCATAATACATGTAATAGAACTCACTGCTTTACTCGTGATCATCATTGAAATCATCGTATAGATACACGAATAGGCAAACACCAATAAATATACCGTCATTACCAATAATAATATCACTTTGATATCTGCTTCAAAGGTTCCCAATAGCGGTATGCCAACACATAAATAAACTACAAAGAACACAGTACATAACAGCCATGCAACCAACATATTGACACTAAGATTAGCAAGATATATAGGAACTCTTTTATGTCCTATCATGATCTTATTGCGAATCGTGCCATCACTATATTCTCGACCTACAAATAAAGAACTGAAGATTGACAATGCGATCGGTACAAGCAATGAACACATTAAAAAGCCGACATCAAGACGATTGATATAACCGGTTTCCTTCATCTGTAAGTATCGCATTACCGGAATGTACACCGCCATCATTGCCATCAATAACATACAACCCCAAAAACACTTATTTTTCCTTAAACGTAAAAGGTTCGCATACCATAATTTATTCATGTCTACCACCTCCTACTAAATTGATATAATAATTCTCAAGACTTTCATCATGTTCATGTAAGGAATCGACCATACAATCCAACTGATCCAGCCTCATGACTAGTTTTGATATATTTACCTCACCATATATATCAGCCTCATGATCAGATAATATACGATAATCCAACGTTTCTTCATCAAGCACTTGTGATAAGGCAGTAATATCAGACACATGAATACGAACACATTTTCGACAAGCC
Organism: Hoskinsella mucinilytica; assembly: GCF_045223415.1. NCBI lineage: Bacteria > Bacillati > Bacillota > Erysipelotrichia > Erysipelotrichales > Erysipelotrichaceae > Hoskinsella > Hoskinsella mucinilytica. Next base: position 34,693 of record NZ_JBEQZJ010000038.1, read on the forward strand.
GCTTCTAGCTCCTGTGCACTGATTTCTTTCACGATCATACCATGATCAATAAAGCCATAATGTGTGGCAAGCTTAGATAATTCATTTAGTATATGGCTAGAAATCAATATCGTAATCTGTTGTTCTTTATTCAGTTTTAAAATAAGCTCTCTGATTTCAATGATACCCTCTGGATCTAACCCATTGGTTGGCTCGTCTAATACTAAAAAATCAGGATTTCCGGCAAGTGCAATCGCAATACCAAGCCTTTGCCTCATTCCTAAAGAAAAATTACCTGCCTTTTTCTTACCCGTTTGATCTAAGCCAACCAAATGCAATAACTCTGTTATGCCATCATTTGAAGGCATACCTAAAATACGATATTGTTCTTTCAAGTTATCCTCAGCACTCAAATCTAAATAAATGGAAGGTGTTTCTATCACTGCCCCCATTCTTTTACGCATTTTCGTGATATTTTTATCATCATGTGGTACTCCATACAAGGTATAACTTCCTCTTGTTGGTTTTTGAAGTCCACACAATAAACGAATCAAAGTTGTTTTACCAGCTCCGTTTTTCCCGACAAAGCCATAAATTGACCCCTTCGGTATGTGCATCGTCAATCCATTCAAAGCCTGAAATTGTCGATAGGTTTTATTTAATGCCTGACACGTTACGATATATTCCATCTCCATAATCTCCTTTCGTGACTGCTTCATTATAATAAGAAAAGATTAAGAAAACAGTAAAGGAAAACGTTAAGAAATGGTAAAGCTTTATTCCTTCATTTTGAATCCGATCCCCCATATAGCTTCTATATATTCTTTATCCTTAATATTACGTAGTTTTTTTCTTAGATTACTGATATGAACCTTCAAAGAGCTTTCCACACAATCCGGTGTATCCTTACTGATTTCATCCAGTATATTTGACTTTGTGAACACCTGAGAAGGTTGTTTCATCAATAACTTCAAAATCGCATATTCAGTCTTTGTTAGCTTAAGTTCTTGTTGGTCTAGATAAACTTTGTGAGATATGGTATCTAAAGTCAGCTCTTTAAATTGTAATACTTGACAAACAGACTCTTTTGTTTTTCTAAGCTGTACGCTAATACGAGCCAAAAGTTCAGACATATCAAAAGGCTTCGTGATATAATCATCAGCCCCCCCTAACAATAGCTGAACTTTATCATAGATTTCTACCTTCGCACTTACCACGATGATCGGAATTGATGAGATCTTAGGCAAAATCTCTTCTCCATTTAAGCCGGGTAACATCAAATCCAATAAAATCAAATCAGGATGATGTTGAGAAAGGTAAAGCAATGCTTCTGTACCCGAATAGGCTCGAGATACACCATAACCTTCCCTTAACAACGTTTCTTCTACGACATCACCGATATGGATATCATCATCTATGATCAAAATTTGTTTCATTCACGCACCACCTTATCATTAATCTTATTATAGTTAGATTCTTTCTTGATTTCAATTATAAAATCCATGAAACATACCATACTGTAAAAAGAGGTGATATACATGAATGATTCCTATTGGATCAAACATACAAAAAAAGAAAAACATTACCCTTCGGTGGATCATGATCTCCATGTTAATATGATGATCGTCGGGGCAGGATTGACTGGTTTATCTTGTGCTTATTATATCAGTAAGACCGCAAAAGATGCGATCGTAATAGAATCCGATCAAATCGGCTATGGTGCCAGTGGTAGAAATACCGGTAAATTGACATTTCAACATGGTCTTCTTTATCATACCTTGATTGAAAAATATGATAAGGTCTTTGCTCAACGTTATTATAGAGCACAATGTGATGCCATGACTTCCATAAAGGCCATCATAGAAGATCATCATATTGATTGTGATTATCAAAACAGTGATGCCATTCTTTATACCAATGATGTAACTAGAGTAGCAGATCTACAAGATGAATATCAATCCTATCTAGACCTTGGAATTCCTTGTGAATTTTTAAAATCAACAAGAACACCCGTCGAAATGGAAGCCGGTTTACAAGTTCACCATCAAGCAAAATTTAATCCATATGCATATTGTCTTGGATTAAGTGATGTGCTAGATGAACGTGATATTCCTATATATGAGCATAGTGCACTTTGCGATATCAAACAAAGTGAACATGGATATGAGTGTAGTGTTAATGGTCACATCATTACTGCTAATAAAGTAGTTTTCACTTGTCAGTTTCCATTTATTGATCACATGCATCTATATTTCACTAGAATGCGCCCTATGCAAGAGTCCCTATGCTATGCGCATTTACAACAGGAAGAACTGCCTTCCATAATGATCAACATTGAAGTACCGATGCATAGTGCAAATATATTCGCAAATGATATCGTTATGGCCGGATATCCACATAAAAGTGGTCAAGGCTCCTTACAAGAGCATCAAGACTTTGAAAAAAGCCTACCTACCATTTATCCAATTCACGATATCGAAGAAAGTTGGTCTAATGAAGATTATTTTACTTTTGATTATTTACCATTAATTGGAAAATTAGATAAGCATAATGATGACCTGTATTTTGCTAGTGGTTATCGTGGTTGGGGAAATACCACAAGTAATATGGCTGCTAAAATTCTAAGTGCCTATTTATTGGATCAATACAGTAATTATGCAATGATGGCTTCTCCCCAAAGAGCTTCTTTCTTATCGCTCCCCTTCCTAAAGGAAAATTTAAATACGGCTTATCATTATCTGAAAGGCCATTTTAATAAAGCAGATATTGATTATCCTTTAAAGAAGCAAGCGAAAAAGATAGAAATAGATGGTAAATTATATGGTGTATATCGTGATGAAGATGATGAGTTGTTTATTTTAGATATTACATGTCCCCATATGGGATGTATTTGTGAATTCAATCATGTAGATAAGACATGGGATTGCCCATGTCATGGTTCTCGTTTCTCTTATACCGGTGAAGTCATCAAAGGCCCTGCAGGATTATGCCTTCATGGATATGGTGATGAGCCAAACAAAGTTGATCCACATATTATAAAAAAGTAAATTTTTCCAGTAAGAAACCTTTTATAAAAGCGATACAAGACCCATTTGTATCGCTTTTTCATCTTAATCAAAACGATTCAATAACTTACTTCGATTATTTATTTTATTCTACTGCTTCTTTCATACTAGTTACCTATTTGTTCAATGGCTACTTTTAATTCTTCGATAGAATCATAATCAAAAATGAAATCAGTGATATGATCTAATTGCACTTGATTCAATGTTCTTAGCCATTTTCTTTCATTCTTTCCATATTTATTTTGGATAATTTTTTCTAAAAGTTGATATTTTTCTTGTTGTTTACCTAATAATACCCCTTCACGTTTGCCCACAAGCTTACCTTTTAGCAG
>NZ_JBEQZJ010000039.1:0-36269 GCF_045223415.1 Hoskinsella mucinilytica
TATTTCCTTTAGATGTTGTAAATGAATACCGATATGTCCTATTCCTAAAATCACAACAGAAATGAGCATCAAGAGATGTTTTCCATAGATTCCCAACAGGAAAAATGCAATGATCGGAAGTGTTGCCCCTGCCACTGGAACAAAGCCTAGTGGTTGATAGAAATCGGATAAAGTACGTGGGCTATGAAAATAACGATACCACCAATAAAGATATGCTAGCATGATGATAAAAGATAAGATCAACCAAATCAGATCAACCTGAATGCCATGGAAATTAAAATCGGTAAAAACGATCGCACAACAACTTACCAACACCTCCCCGACTCGCTCAAATCCCAGCAAAACTTTTGATTCATTGTTTTGATCATAGTGTTGAGGTTTTCTTTTCACCCAGATCAGATTGGGAATCATCAACATCAATAAATAGAGAAATCCTATATAGGAAAAGCCAAAATGTAAGGTCATCTCAATTCACTCCTTTCAAAACATTGCATGCTGTTTTACACCATCTTAGATAAGCCTCATAACTTTGTATACCAAATTCTACAGTTAATAAATAATACCGATGTGTTTCATCATCTGAGATGTAGGATGTGAGTGTCTTTTTTGCCATATACAGATAAGGCAATTCGGATTGAATATGTTGTTGAAAAGCTGTAATATGTTGTAATGTTTGTTCTTTCCCCACTTCTTTTCCAAAAAATAATTTCAATAAAGTTTCATAGCGTAGTTCATCTTTGAGAACCGGCTTAGAAAGCCATTCTTTCAGATAATTACTGCCTAAGCTTGTCATATGATAAATCTGTTTCTTTCTCCCCTGTTTTGTTTCCTCTCGCACATCCACAAAGTCTTGGGAAAGGAGTTCTTTTAAGGTTGGATAGATACTGCCATAACTTGCACTCCAAAAATAATGTAGCGTAGTATCCATCCTTTTCTTAATTTCATATCCGGTCAAATCCTCATGTGCCAATAATCCGAGTATGACACAATCTAATTTCTTTTCTGTTGCCATTTGTGTATTCCCTGCTTTCTGATATGTTTATTATATATCAGACTGATATATAATACCATTTGTTTTTCGAGGAAAAAAAACAAGACATACGTTCATCTTGTTTTTACTTTATCTATGAAATCGTTATATTCGCAATTTCATCTTCTAAGTTTTTTAAGAATTTTCCTGCATGTAACCCATCCATTTGTGTATGATGGAATTGAAATGAAATCGGCAAACGTGCCTGATTGCCCTCGATATGATATTTACCCCAAATCAAGAAAGGATTATGGAAAATACCACTATTCATACCTACAGCCCCATCTAATTCGACATTCACAATAGCAGAAGTACCTATGACCATATACTCTTTTGATAAATCATGATCAATACAAGTATCATGTACCTCTTTTGTATAACGAAGATAATCCGCATGGAACGTTTCAAGGTCATCTGTAAATGCAATATCGCAAGAACTGACCTCTTTCTCTTTATTTTCAACGATCGTATTGATCGCAATTCGATCATATTTCATCAGTTTATCACCTACAGGCAATATATAAAATTCTTTGACAGACATTGCTGCTTTTCCAATACAGTAATCTAATAACATGTTAAATTTCAAACCATGACGTTTGCTTACTTGAATTAGTGGCATTACATCATACGTTTTAAAAAGGGTGACCATAGGATTCAAGGCTTTCATCCATAGTTCATATGCAGAAGCTCTTGTCGTCTGTTTAGGATCTATTTCTCTTGCACTCATGCTGTTCTCCTTCCTGTTATTGCTCATCTTTCCAGAAGTTATAAATGATCTTAGAAAGTTTTTTTGGATTATCCTTATTCACTTCATGCGAAGCATCATCCACTATGATAAAGTCACTTTCTTTGATGTGTTGATGTAACAATTCCGCACTTTTCATGTTCACCTTATCTTTCTTACCACACAAAATCAAACTTTTACAATGTATGCGATCCAATTTATGTTTGATATCCAAGGTTTCCATGGAATGAAGTAATGCGATAACCGCCTCTTTAGAACAACCCATAGTTTTAAATGTTGCCTTTGGCATGAAACGAAAAATCATAGTTTGTATTTGAAAGAGATGTTTTGGTATTTCATATGGTGTACCTATCAAAATGATAGAATTTACTTTCTCTGGATATTCCGATACATAATCTAATGCCAATATGCCACCTAAAGATAACCCACATAAATCCACTTTACCTTCTTGACAATTACAAAATTGACGAAAAGCCTGGTATATCGTTTTATAATCCATTCCATCCTGACTTGTCATCTGAAATAAATTAGGACATACGACCTCCATGTTTTTTTCATTTAAAAGTGTTTTGATTGGATTCCAGCTTTGATCATCTTGTCCTAACCCATGAATTAAAATATGTTTCATATAACCTCCACAATAAGATACATTTTATTTGATATCACATAGAAAGCCTGTTGATTTCGTTTCTTGATAGTTTTCTAAGAAAGGATGCACACCCCATTTACCGGCAAGTTCATTTACAACATCTTCATCAGGATAAACGATATGTTCATCATAGTTCTCTAAATCAAAAGAGGATAAGCTCAATCCTACTTCTTGTTCTTCTTTTGTTAAGGCTCCTTCATTTGAAATGATTTCTCCTTGATCTCCGATATAATAAAAGCTACGCACTAACTTTCCGTTTACGTATTTTATCCAACATGACAACTCTACCACTCTATGTGTGGAAAAGAATTGGATTTCTTCAAAATCCATTGCGATATTTTGTAAGAGTTCATTATTTTCTAATGGCGCATCAAAATTTATTACAAGAACATAGCCATCAAAGCATGGTGTTACAAATATTAGATTCCTATCTTGCATATAAGTAAAAGCACTGTTCCAGTTACTCTTTAAGACATTGGTACAATGAAGTTTATTTAACACTACATTAGGATCTTTTTCTTTCAAGACCAACCAAGACATTTTTGTCCCAAATGGAATAGGTGCATCCGGCTCTTGACAGATACCGCTATGATCCTTTACTTTCTTTTCTTTTTTAAAATGCTGAAATACTACCATGATCTACCTCCATCATAAAAATCGTACCATATCAGAATAAACATAATTCCATAGGTGTAAATCTAATACCATTTACAATTTGTTCTTTATCTATTTGGATGAATCCCATTTTTGTATAAAATGAAACTGCAAAAGGTGATGCATTCACCGTCATTTTATCTGTATTACAATTTGATTTCACCGTTTGGAAAAGCTTTCTTCCGATTCCTTGTTTGTGATAGGTTCCATCTACAAAACATAATGCAATATGCGAACCTTCCTTTCGAGTAGCAATCACTCCAACCAACATTTCATCAAGAAATGCACCATACATACATAGCTGTTGCAAAAAGGCTTCATCATGAATACTATGATAAAATTCTTTGATTCCTTCTTCAGCATAATCAGGTGCTTCATATTCTAAAAACACTTCCCATACTAAGGATATTCCTGCTTTAGGGTTATGGATACGTTTGATGGAAATATCTTGCATCTTATTCACCTCTTTGTTATATCTCAATGAATGATATGGTTAGTGTAACATGCCTTACCATATAACACAATATGTTTCCTATTCTTGAATCAAAAGAATCGCTTCTACCTTCTTGATCTTATATGCTTCCAGATATGCAAATAAAAAGAACAAACAAACCACAAGTACTACTGGAAATAACAACTGTGTGAAGTCTTGTTGTGATTGATATACGCTGATACCGATCAAACGCAAAAACTGTGAGGCAATCCAATCGGATAATCCAAAACTAAGCAATATCCCGATAAATGCGCCAAGCAGTGCTGTTATCGCAAAACGAAGTGCAAATGCAAGTTGTAACCTTTGGGAAGAAAAACCCAATGATTTATAAATACCCATATCTTGTTGTTCCCTATATAGCATTTTACTACCGGTCATCAATATTACAACTAAGATAAAGAACATCACGATAACATAGAGAAAGATTTCCAATGCGGACATTACCGCTAGTACTTGATCAACACCTGACCAAGAATTATCACTCACTTGAATGCGATCTTGATAAACATGTTGTAGCTGTTTCATTACATCTTCTTTTTGTGTAGCATCTTTTAAAGAAAAGCAGATTTCCATGGGAAGATCCTTTTTTGTTAATCGCTGAAATCCTGCCTTATTCATACTGATATTGCCTCCCATATCATTGGCACATTGATTGATACCGGTGATAAGGTAGTTCTCTTGTTTTCCCTCATAACTTACCTTTACTTCATCACCGATCGATACACCCAATTCTTCGGCAATAAATTCAGTCAAAACGATTTCATTATCATAACGACAAGTTCTTCCTTCCAACAGTTGATAGTAATCAGGTTCAGATATTACATTCAATATGTAATTTACATGATTGACTTCTCCTTTGACATTGATAAATTCAAATGTATGTTCTAAAGGAGCTATTGTTTGAACCTTTTGTATGATTTCATTTGCTGATGTCGTATCTAAAATCGTAACATCAAAATCTGCGGGGGCAGCTGAAAAGGATTGAATCAAACCTTCTCCATTGGGACCGATCCAATTGCCAAAGCCTGTTGTAAAGGATAAAAAGAAAACAAGAAGCGCAGAAACAATACCTGCACTGAAATATTGTTTTTTACCTGATATCAATTGACGTAATGCCAAACTTATACTCAATGGAAAAGGAAAGATAGCGATTCTGATTCTACTGTGAAAATAGACATCACTTTGCCCTCCACGAATGGCTGAAAGTGGAGTGATACGAACAAGCTTTCTCGTTTTTATAAAAATAAAACTAAGTACTAGGAACAATATGGACAGTATGACCATACTACAAAGAATCATAGGAAGGGTGGATGGAATTAAAATACCTGTGGAAGGTACCGTAATCTGATTGATAAAACGAACAACAAAAGCAGAAGCCGGCATACCCATCAATAACGGAATCAACACAATGAGTCCATATTGCATCATCATATAAGACCTTAATTTATGATTAGAAAATCCAACCGCTTTCAAAATTCCCATATCCACATAATCTTGATCAATGCTACTGGAAATGCTATGGCCTAAAACAAGCATGGCAACTCCCAAAAGAATCATCACAAAGAGTAAGAGGAAACCAGAAAACATTTCCTGCATAATAAGCATAAATCCAAGTACGGTGTCATCGCTATAAGAAAATAGGGTATTGTTTTTCAAATCGGTTTGTTCATTTAGGATGCTTTGAAATTCATTTGATGTCAGCGTCGTATCTTCCTGTTGAAAAAGATGATATGCGTTTCCAGCAATCAAGGTATCTGTTTCCCCGTGTAACGCCAATTGTCTTAACTCTTCTGTTTCCTGAGGATTCATCAAAATCGTCTTGATCCCCATGACACTACTACCCATGATCGGATCCTCAAAAAAGCCTTTGATCCGATAGGTTCTACTATCTTTATCATTCCATTGGATGTTCCATGTATCACCGATTTCAAGATGCTGTTCATTTGCCAAAGCAATAGGTAAGTACACCTCTTGTTTTGATGGCTCTTGTGCATTTGATAAAAAACCTGCATGATCTTCACGATAGATTGCATATTTTTTTGCATATGCAGCAAGGATGGTGGTTTCATCTCTGATATCTGAAGCAAAAATAAGCTGTTCCTCTTCTACTTTACGTACCTCTTTCAAGCCTTTGATTTGTTGTAGTAAAGCTTCTTCATCTTTGACATTTGCACACCATTGCGTAATATCACCATAACCAAGTCGCATGAGCTGTTCTGTTTCATATACCTTTGCATTATTCCAAAAAGCAATGACCGCACAAAAAGAAATAGAGATCAAAAACATAAATGTAAAGATACCGATCATACTACCTCTTTGTCGTTTCATATTTGCTTTTATCAACATCATCGTTCTCATCATGCTTTTCACCATGCCAAAGAGGTCAACCAAGCAGTTACCTGAGTTTCTCGATTTCTGCTCATACTCTCTTCAAAAGCCGGCAAACGCATTTCATCTAAGATTTTTCCATCTTCAAGATATAATAAACGTGTGGCACGAATCGCCGCATGTAAATCATGTGTTACCATGACGATACTTTGACCTTGTTCATTTAACTTTGTCAATAAATTCAATACATCCTCAGAATTACGCTTATTTAGAGCCCCTGTAGGTTCATCTGCGAATAAAATACCGGGTTCATTGATCATCGCTCTGGCGATCGCTGCACGTTGTGCCTCTCCTCCTGAAACCTGAAAAGGAAGACGATGAGATGCATCACCGACATTCATTTGTTTCAAAAGCATTTCTGCTCGTTCTCTGATTTCCTTAGGTCGTTTCTTTTTGTTTAGATAACCTGTTACGACAACATTTTCAAACAAGGTCAAATTACTAACCAAATGGGTTTGTTGAAAGACAAAGCCAAATTCATTTGCACGAATATTGGCAAGTTCTTTCTCCTTTCCGATACTGATTTCCATATCAAGATATCGTATCGTACCAGAGGTCGGTCGATCCATTGCACTTAATACATATAACAATGTAGATTTACCTGCTCCCGATGATCCCATAATTACGGTAAAATCCTGTTCATAGATATCTAAATCAATCATATCCAATACATGATTTTGATTCCCATGGTTTACAAAACTTTTACAGACACTGTCTGCTTTGATCATGACTTTTTTCATATGTTTCCTCCTTGTGACAAGATAGTTATAACAAAAAAGTTTTTAAGAAATCTTTAAGAGAGGAAAAGAAGTGTCATCATAACACTTCTTTTTTCTCAAATGAAAGAATAACCTCTAAACCATCCTTTTGTTGTAACGAAATAGTGGCATTCATTTGTTTTAAAATGTAGGAAACAATATAAAGACCTAGCCCTGAGCCTTCTTGATCAACTGCATTACTACCTCGATAAAACTTATCAAAGATGAAAGGCATATCCTGTGGTGGAATCCCCATCCCATGATCTTTTATATGGATTTCATACTGTGTATTGTTTTGTGATGTCCATATTAAAATCTTAGTATCAGGTGCATATTTTCTTGCATTGCTAATGATATTTTCTAATACTTGTGCCATTCTTTTTTGATCGATCCAAAGAATTGCATCTTCGAAAGGATGCGAAACGATAATTTGAGGATAAGCCAAATCAGTCAAAAGCTTTTCTAAACATGGTTTCATAGAACAAGGTTGTGGGCGCATATCCAATTGATGCAATTCTGCTTGTGCATGTTGCATCAAATCATTTGTCAATCTAGTTACCTCATCACATTTTTTCATAATGACTTGAAGATATCGCTCCTTTTTTTCATAACAATCATCTAATCCCGCTTCTAATCCTTCTGCATAGGCACGTATCGATGCAATTGGTGTTTTGATATCATGTGATAAACTGGCAATTACGGTTTTTTGATCTTGTATGGCCTTGGCCTCATTTTGACGTGCATGTTGGATTTCTTTTCTCATATGATCAAACGCCCATGTAAAAGAACCAAAAAAGTTAGAACGTTCATAAGGTAAGCTGATATTCAAATTCCCTTTGGCGATTTCTTGTGTATAAGCTTCCATCACATGAAAAGGGCGTAATATCTTTATATTCATATAAACAAACATAAAGATAACATATCCCATACTAATCATAAGATACCCATAAATATTCGCTGTATGATCTGTTGTATTCCTTTCTTTATTTTTTAACAGATGTTTTAATTCATTGATCTGTGATTGAGCTGCACTCTTTCCATCTGCTTGTTTGGTTAATTGTTCAACCTCATTTAGCACTACCAGCTCCGGTAGTTTAGATTCATGAAGTTTACTTGGCATATACATTGTATAGCTGATCATTAGAATCAGATAACCTATGGTCATGTATAACAGATGCTTTTGGACTCGCCTTGCCATTTATTGCTCCTCCTCTGGGCAAAAACGATATCCTATTCCCCAAACGGTTTGAATGAGTTTTGGCTTTGCGGGATCTTGTTCCAGCTTTTCTCTTAACCACCTTACATGCACCGCAACGGTTGCAATTTCTGTTTCCGAAAACATTCCCCAAATCTCATGTAGCAATGTTTCTTTGGTGATGGTTTGATTAGGATGTGTACAAAAATACAAAAGTACATCATATTCTTTTAACGATAATTTTAGTAGGGTATTTCCTTTTTTTACGATACGATTACCATTATCAATGATAAGATCACGAACTTGATACACCATCTGTTGTTCATCACCATATGTACGACGTATCAGTGCCTTTATTCTAGAAAGAAGTTCTTTTAAGGAATATGGCTTTTCTAGATAATCATCGCCTCCAAGATCCAAGCCTTCGATCTTATCCTCTTCTCTATTTCTTGCACTTGCAAAAATAACCGGAACCTGACTCACCAAACGTAGCTCCTTACATAAGTCAAAGCCTGTACCATCTGGTAAATTAACATCAAGTAAAATCAAATGATAAGATTCCTTGGTCAATTGTTGAAATGCTTGTTGGCAAGAGGATACGATATCTACTTGATATGTGTAAGCTGTTAACATATCTTTTGTGATCATCGCAAGATCTAAGTCATCCTCTATGATTAGAATTTTTTTCATAACGCTGTTCCATCCTTTATAGGAAACATTATACAGGAAGTGTCGAAAAAAAACAGGCTTTCTAAACGAAAACCTGCTTCAATCTTGATTAATACATTCCACCTTGTGGCATTGGAGGCATTGCTGGAGCATCTTCTTTGATAGCTGCAACACCAGCTTCTGTTGTCAAGAACAATGCTGAAATACTTGCGGCATTCAATAATGCACTTCTTGTTACCTTAGTAGGATCAATGATACCTTCATCAAACATGTTGACCCATACACCGTTCTTAGCATCGAAACCAACATTCTCTTCTGCGTGCTTCTGTGCTTCTACTACTTCTTCTGCGTTGTAACCTGCGTTTTCAGCAATTTGTTCAATTGGTGATAACAATGCATCAAAGACAACTTTGATACCTTTTTGTACATCTACAACATCAGATTTCAATTCATCTTTTAATGCTTTGTATGCTTCTACTAGAGCAGCACCACCACCGATAACGATACCTTCAGCAACTGCTGCACGTGTTGCATTCAAAGCATCTTCGATACGTAATTTCTTTTCTTTCAATTCTGCTTCTGTAGTAGCTCCCACTTTGATGATAGCGACACCATCACTTAATTTACCAAGACGTTCTGCATAACGTTTTTTATCATAATCGCTCTTGCAGTTTTCCATCTGTGCACTTACTTCAGCAATACGAGCATCGATTGCTGCTTTTTCACCAGCACCACCGATCATTGTCGTATTATCTTTTGTAACAACAACTTTCTTCACAGTACCCAAATCTTCTACCTTCATTTCTTTTAGATCCATACTTAGATCTTTAGAATAGAAAGTTGCATTTGTTAACGTTGCGATATCCTGTAAGATGTCTTTTTGATTATCGCCAAATCCAGGAGCTTTGGTTGCGACAACATTAAATGTACCACGTAATTTATTCACAACTAAAGTAGATACTACTTCATTTTCAATATCATCAGCGATGATCAACAATGGTTTGTTTGCCTGTAAAACCTGTTCCAATAATGGTAAGATTTCCTGTACATTGCTGATTTTCTGATCTGTTACCAATACGAATGCATTTTCCAATACAGCTTCCATTTTTTCATGATCACTTACCATGTATGGAGAAACGTATCCTTTGTCATACTGCATACCTTCACTGATTTCCAGTTCAGTATCAAAGCCATTAGATTCATCAACTGAAATGACACCATTTCTACCGACTTTTTCCATAGCCTCCGCAATGATATCACCGATTTCCTTGCTACCACTTGAAATTGCAGCAACACTTGCAATATCGTTGCTAGTTTCAACTTTACGAGATTTTTCTAGAATATGTTTTGCTACTTCTTTGCTGGCATACTCAATACCTTCTCTCATCAAAACAGGGTTTGCGCCTTTTTCAACTTGACGAAGACCATTGCTGATCATGCTTTGTGCCAGAATGGTTGCTGTTGTTGTACCATCACCGGCAGTATCATTTGTTTTATTAGCTACTTCATAAACAAGTTTAGCACCCATGTTTTCAAATTTATCTTCTAATTCAATTTCTTTCGCAATACTAACCCCATCATTTGTAATAAGTGGTGAACCGTATTCTTTTTCTAATACAACATTACGTCCTTTTGGTCCAAGGGTAACACGTACTGCATCAGCTAGTGTATTCACACCCTTTAGCATTGCATCTCTTGCATCTTTTGAAAAACGAACTTCTTTTGCCATGTTCCATTACCTCCTTGATTAAGCCATAACAGCTAAGATATCTTCATCTTCGATGATGATATATTCAACTTCATCTACTTCTACTTTGGTTCCAGAATATTCTTTATAAACAACACGATCATGTTCTTTGATCTCTGCTTCACTGTCTGGACCAACAGCTACTACAGTAGCGATACTTGGCTGGTTCTTATTAGCCTCCGTTAAAATAATACCACTTGCGGTTTTCTTTTCTACTTCATCCTTCTTTAAAATGACGTTCTTGTGTAATGGTTTCAACATCTCAAAATACCTCCTTCATCATTTTAGCACTCACAGTTCATAACTGCTAACACATTATATTATACTCAATTTTAGCACTTTGGCAATAGGATTGCTAAAAAAAGTTTCAAAAGTTTAAAATGTACTTTATATAGCTTGCTCTAAGTGAAAAGAACTACTTTATCTTATGATAGAAAAGCCAATGTTATTTCAAGAATGTATCAATGATGTCACTTATAGATAAGCTTCGTCAATAAAATCATTTACAAAATCAGGGAGCATCACTTTTATTACAAAGATATCCAATAACGTTGTAGTACATCTTTATGATCTTGTATTTCATTTTCCAAGATGCCATGACACGCTTTTATGGTCTTCGCACTTGCGATGTTGTTTTTATTACAAACTAGTAATACACGATGTAGATCCATGCTTTTACAAACATTCAATCCCATAGCAAGCATTTCTTTAGCATAGCCATGCCCTCTTTGATCTGGTCGTATACTATAACCGATATGACCTCCATATTGCATCAAATAATCATTTAAGGATAATCGAAGATTTAGCATACCTATGACTTCGTTTTGTGTTTCTTCCACGAACATAAACTGTTTTGAACATACTCTTCCCTGTGGCAAGGTTTTGACACTTTCGTGTAATTTATTCCATTCATACCAGCTTATAAAATCGCTATAGTCCTGTAATTCCCCACTACCATGTATCAAATGTTCTCCATATTTAAAGCATAGTTGCCGATAACGCATAATTGATTGCTCCGCCTCTTTACTTATTGTGATCAATCTCATAAGTACCTCCATCTATGAAAAAATGACTGCAGTTCACAGTCACTTTTAATGATGGCATCCTCCCTCATGGCTTCCGCAATCATGTCCATCCTCATGTTCATGATGATGGTTGCAGTTTCCACTTGGATCATCTTTTAATGTTCCATCTTTTAATTTATCAATGATGGTGTCAACATTACCACTTTGTCCGGCAATAATCTGAATTCCCTTTTCTGCAAGGGCATTTCTTGCGCCTTGTCCGATACCACCGCAAATTAATACAGAAACGTTTGCAGAAGCAAGCAAATCAGCCAATGCGCCATGTCCACGATCTCCACTGGATAATATCTGTTTAGACACAATGGTTTGCTCTTCCATATCTACTAATAGAAAGGATGGACATTTTCCAAAATGTTGGAACACGACATGATGTTCCATCGTAATTGCATATCTCATATCATTTCCTCCTATTTGGTATATAACTCATCTGTTGTGTCAATATGAAATTGCTTTAAGAATGCTTCAATATCACTTTTTACATCACTTGCTTTTTTGATATGAATATTTTGGCGTTCCCAAGTTTTCACAGCGATTTCAGCATTTGGAATCCCCAACTTTTCCGTTGTTGCAATCTCTATCTGTGACTTGATTTTTTCAGTATCTTTACTTGCTGTTTCATTCGCAAATTCAGATGCCGTTTTGATATAATCCGCAACCTTATCCTCACTACCTTTTTTCACGAATAAGGCAGCCTGTGGATAACCTGTAGATGTGAATCCGTTTTTTGTTTTGTAAGCTTCTTGTAGATCCTTGATCATACTTAAGTTCAAATTTTTTTCTTTTGCTTTCGCAATAGTTGCTGTTGCGGCAGGCTCTGCCATCAATCCAACGGTTGCTTTGCCACTAAGCAATTGTGCTTGTACATCATTCACGGAATTGAAGTATTGTACTTCTGCTTTGATATCAGATAAATCCATACTTGCATTCAATACGATTTGAGGTACTGCTTTTTCTCCGAATACAGCAAAGACACCTTCTTCATTTAAAGCATTCTCATTCGTACCTACAAGATAAAGATTGCCCCATGTTACCACATGGCTTAAGGTATAACCGCTTTTTCCACTTGTGATCATTTTTGCGCCAAGATTAATCGGTGCAACGATCATATCATAATCCCCATCTGATTTTGCAAGTTCGGCTTGAAGTGTATCACTTCCATCCACCGTTTCCAAAGTAACCAAATCATCACCATATAACCCCAACATAGATAAGCTTGGTGCCCCTAATGGTGTCAATACTTTGATGGATTCTGCTTCTTTTGTCGTTGAGCATGCAGTCATCGTCAATGCGACAGCTGCTGCTAGAGCTGTTTTGATAAATTTCATAGACGTTTCTCCTTTACTTCGCACGCTAGCATATCGATAAACTCATCTAGAGGCATCGTATTGGATTCTTTACTTCCCGCTTTACGAATGGTAACGCTACGACTTTCAATTTCGCCATCACCAATAACTAACTGATAAGGTATCTTCTGCATCTGTGCTTCTCTAATACGATACCCCAGTTTTTCATTTCTTGCATCTAATTTGCTTCTAAAACCTAATGCATTCAGCTTTTCATTGATTTCCTTTGCGAAATCGACATGCTTCTCATAGTGAACGGGAACGACCATTGTTTGAACAGGAGATAACCAAGTTGGGAAATGACCAGCAAAGTGCTCGATCAAGATACCAATGAAACGTTCAATAGAACCGAAAATCACTCGATGTAACATAACAGGACGTACTTTGCTACCATCACTTTCTACATAGCTTAAATCAAATCGCTCTGGCAAATTCATATCTAACTGAATGGTACCACATTGCCATTCTCTTCCTAAAGAATCTTTGATATGGAAATCTAGTTTAGGACCATAGAATGCACCATCACCAGGATTGACTTTATAATCTTTTCCTGCATGTACACAAGCATCAGCAAGTGCCTTTTCACTCTTTTCCCAAATCGCAAGATCACCAATGTATTTCTTTTCCGGACGTGTAGATAGTTCGATTCGATAGCTTAATCCGAATACTGAATAAACACGATCAATAAATTTGATCAATTCCATAACTTCACTTTCAATCTGATCAGGACGCATAAAGATATGTGCATCATCTTGTGTGAAGGTACGAACACGGAACAAGCCATTTAAAGCCCCGCTCGCTTCATGACGATGTACCTGGCCTAATTCTCCCATACGTAGTGGTAACTCTTTGTAAGAGCGTAAGACGCTACCAAATACAAGTAATGAACCAGGACAATTCATTGGTTTGATCGCAAATTCACGATCATCTACCATAGTAGTGTACATGTTCTCTTTGTAATTCGCCCAATGTCCACTCACTTCCCACAATTCTTTGCTCATCATGATCGGTGTTTTGATAAATTGGTAACCTTCTTTGGTATGTTCTTCATACCAAAAATTTTCTAACAGATTACGAATGATCATTCCATTTGGTAAGAAGAATGGCATACCAGGTGCATATTCACTCATCATAAACAAGCCTAACTCTCTACCCAGTTTTTTATGATCACGTTTCTTTGCTTCTTCTAATAGATGTAAATGTTCTTCTAACGCCTCTTTTGTATCAAAGCAGACACCATAAATACGCTGTAGCATTTTGTTGTTGGCATCGCCTTTCCAATAAGCACCAGAATGTTTCAATAGCTTAAAGTTTTTTAATTCTTTTACTGTTTCTACATGAGGTCCACGACAAAGATCAATAAATTCTCCTTGTTGATAACAAGTAATGTTTCCATCTTCTAAATCTTGAATCAAGTCAATTTTATATGGATCATCTTGAAACATTTCCATCGCTTGAGCTTTGGTGATTTCTTTACGAACAATGCGTTTTCCATCTTTCGCAATCTTTTTCATTTCTTTTTCGATTTTTTCTAAATCTTCATCACGAATGACATCATCTCCAAGGTCAATGTCATAATAGAATCCTTCACTGATAACAGGTCCGACCCAAAATTTCGCATTTGGATATAATCGTTTGACAGCCTGTGCCATCATATGTGCACAAGAGTGGTTCATGATACTTAATTTTTCATTTTCTTTGATATCGATCATTTTCAATCATCCTTCCTATTTTTCCTATAAAAAAAGACTGAATCTCAAAGGACGTCAGTCTTACACGCGGTACCACCTTTGTTCATATTCTGATAGAATATGCCCTTTATACCATTAACGCAGGTTTCATGCGGCACACCTTTTCAGGGGCAACTCCAAGGGAGTAAGCATTAGCAACCTCAAAAAGCTTTCACCAACCGCTTTTCTCTCTACATCAGCTTTCCAATACTCATATCCTTATCGACGTTTTTATTTACTTTTATTTTATACACCTTTTTAAAAGATATGTCAATCCATTCACCGTTTTTTAAAAAGATATTCTTCAAAATGCTCATTTTCTTTATAGATACGCAAAAATTGCCAAAAATTCATTTTACCATGCAGAATAGTAAAAATTTGTTATAAAAAATCATTATAGGAAAGAAACATTATAGGAATTCTTATGTTAGAATTATTTCATGTGGTTTTTTACAGATTTTGCCTTTTAAATTCGAAGCAGGAATCTAGTATAATCATCACTAGGAAAGAGGGTGTATTATGAGAAAAACGTATGGTTATGTTCGAGTATCCAGTCAGGATCAAAATGAAGCCAGACAGTATCTGGAACTTCTTGATTTCGGAATCGATAAGAAATACATCTATATGGATAAACTGAGTGGAAAGGATTTCAACCGCCCCAGCTATCATAAGCTTGTATATAAAAAATTGAAACCAGGAGATCTCCTTGTCATCAAGAGCATCGATCGACTAGGGCGAAATTATAATGAAATATTAAACGAGTGGAAATATATCACAAAAGAAAAAAACGTGGACATCAAGATTCTGGATATGCCTTTGCTGGATACTGATCAAAGCAAAGATCTCATTGGTACTTTAATTGGTGATATCGTCTTGCAGCTTTTATCTTTTGTCGCTGAGAATGAAAGAATCAATATTCGTCAACGACAGGCAGAGGGAATCCGTGCCGCAAAATTAAGAGGTGTACATTTTGGAAGACCTAAAATCGATTTTCCTGATGACTTCGGAGAAATTATTTATCTTTGGGAAAAAGGAGAATTACAAAGCAAAGAAGCTATTGCATTATCCGGATTAAAGTATTCTACTTTTTATAAAAAAGTAAAGGAATATAAAGAAACGGTTCAAGACTGATCCATGACAAAAAAAAGATTCAAAACTGAAATGTCTTGAATCTTTTTCTATTACCAGCTACCGCCGCCTCCCCCTCCGAAGCCGCCGCCAGAGAAACCCCCACCGCCGCCGAAGCCACCGGAGCCAAAGGATCCTCCACCAGATCCACCTTTTGGCTGAGGTACATAGGTTGCTGCTTTTGATATATCATGGAAACAATAATGGAAATGACTCCACCAAAGCATACTAGTAAAGACTCTACCATCATCATAACCTTCATACCAAGATGGATAAGGTATGGCAATATCCTCAAATTTTTTGACCCAGGTATCACTTACACCTAACACATAGGCATAAGGCAAGATATCAAAGAATGCATATGGATCGTCTTTTACCAATAGTTCAATGCGATCCTTTTCACAACTTAAGATAAACTCCTTTAGTCCTAATATTTGTCCTAACCATACATTACCTTGTTTACTGCGCTTATCCATAAACATCATCATGATCATCAGCGCAATGCTTGTGAGAAGAGCCAATAAGATCATATACCAGCTTGCGTTGAAGAACCATTGAATGGCTGCATTTGCCATCAAAAAGATGCCATTGAATATCAAGGTTAATATCGCAGACAAATAAAAGGTAGATTGCTTCATTGCATGATGCTTTCTCATGATAAAGATCCAAGGGATACTGCTTATCATCAATAAAGGAATCGGAATTAAAAACGGAATCACTAAGAACATCGTTTCATATTTTGCATATCCGCATGCAATACTTAGCATCATTTGCGGTAACACTAACATACCTAACATAAGAACTTGAATTGCAGTAGATGCACCGATGGATACCCTACGCTCTTTTACTCTAAAATAACTAGATAATTTGTGTTTGGAACGATTCAATGCATTGGAAACCTGTTGATTCATCAAATCTTCTTTATCTACCAAATCTTTTTTAGAAAATAAAGCATAAAAGAATTCTTTTTCGTATTCTTTCGCATCCACAGGCAATGACTTGATCTTTTCCAACTGAAAGCCATCCTTTTGATCATAAATTTTAATATAACCGCCATTTGCCCAAATCAATAGTAGCGATAAGATATCCTTGTTATCCGCAAATTGATCAATGACATAGCCGACACCTGCACTATCTAACCCATCAGGCGCTGTGAATTCTACGGTCGTGATGATATCATCATCTTTACCGAAACGCATAAACAATACGCCACAGATCAATAAAAGTACCAACATTATACCAAGAGTCCATCCATCATAATTTTTAGGAACAGGAAATTGAAAATAATCATTTGGTAAATGAACCATAATGGTCACATTTTCATTTGACATCATTGATGTCTTAATCTTTCCAGAAATGACATTTCCATCCACTTCATAGGTAAGATTGGTACCATATGCTCCATACTTACCTGTATAGGTATACACTTGTTGAGCATCAAATGCTTTCGGCATTTGAATACGATAAGAAAAGCTTTTAATGGTTGTATCGAAATCACCGATCAAATTCCAATACAACATCTGGATACCATTCAAATCAAGATCCTTTGTTTGCACATGATAGGAAATCTGATAGCTTTGTTCTCCAATGACCGTATCATCAGCATCTCCAAGCTTAATCTGAATACCATCATAATTCTGTTCTAAAGAACAAGTCGTACTACAACTGACCGCACTCACAGGAAAATAATAAGACTTTTGTTTTGGTGTACCATCCATATCCCATGTTTGTTGATAAGAAGTTGGGATATTGCGATAAAAGCCATGGCGATAATCTGAAAAATCTAATTGATAGGTCTCAACGATATCAATACTTCCATCCTCATGGACATTCATTTCTATATGAGCTGAATTAATCACAAATGCTTCTCTTGCCTTGATTGGTGTGATAATGAGAACAAAGCAACAGAAAAGCATAAGCGTTATCTTCCATTTTTTCATTTGCTTACCCTCTCTTTCGAAAAAGGAATAGCTAAGCTATTCCTTAAAATTGGACCTTTACATTTTCTCGTTCAGAAGCATCTTGAACCTCATACAGTGGCTTCTTCGCAAAATGAAAGATGCCTGCAAGCAGATTGCTTGGAAACATTTCTACCAAATTGTTAAACTTCACACATACCGCATTATAGTACTTTCTTGCATTGGCGATTTCACCTTCCATCATCTTCAACTGATTTTGAAGATCCATGAAATTTTGATCCGCCTTTAAATCCGGATATTGTTCACTAATCGCATATAAAGGTCCTAACATGGATTGAAAATTCTTTTCTCCTTGAATTTTCTCATCTAAAGTCTGTGCTTGTACAGCCATATTACGTGCACTGATGACTTTAGTCAATGTCTCGGATTCATGCTTAGCATATCCTTTGATACTTTCGACAAGATTTGGAATCAAATCATAACGTTTCTTTAGATAAACGTCCATTGTAGAAAAGCCTTCTTCTACTTTGTTCTGTAATTTGATAAATTTGTTATAGGTCGTAATCATCCAAATGATGATCAGAACAACAATTACCGCTATTACAATACCTGCAATCTTCATATTATCTCTCTCCTTTGATGAATGTTTTGATTATATCATCATTTAGCTTCTAACGCAAGAAAGCAAAAAAGCAATGATAGACATTGCTTTTAAAATACGAAATTTCCTTCTTTGAATATGGATACCTCTGTTCCATCAACACATTGTCCGATGACTTCCATATCCTCATTTCCAAACATGAAATCCACATGTGTATAAGATTGATTGACATCATGAGCAAGAAGCTCTTCTTCGCTCATTTCAGTGCCATGCTCAATATTGGCAGGATATGCGCTTCCTAACGCCAAATGACAGCTTGCATTTTCATCGAATAAAGTATTATAGAATAAAATACCACTTTGAGAAATCGGAGATGCAAAAGGAACCAACGCTACTTCTCCTAATCGACAACTTCCTTCATCAAATTCCACTAAGCTCTTCAAAGCTTCTTTCCCTGCTTTGGCATCATAATCTACAACCTTACCATCTTCAAAGACAAACCAAAAATCTTTGATCAAGGTTCCATTATAATCTAATGGCTTACTAGCAACAACTTTACCATTCACACCACTTCGATGTGGTGTAGTAAAAATTTCCTCCGTAGGCATGTTTGGATTAAAGCTGATGTTTTTTCCAACGGTAACATCACAACCACCAGCCCAAATATGACGATCGACTAATTTCACTTGAAGGTCTGTTCCTAAACTGTTTTTAAAATGAAGCTCTTTTAATTGGTATCCATTCAAAATATCAACTCGTTTTTGGAAGCTTTCATTTAACTGTGTCCACTCTTCGATTGGATCGTTATTCGGTGTAACGTGAACACAAGATAGAATACGTTCCCATAATTCCTCTACTGCTGCATCATCATCTTCAAATTCAGGGAAAACAAGTTTTGCCCATTCTTTGTTTGGAACAGCTACAATACACCATTGTGTTTTATTCGCCATTGTATAATCTTGTGCTTCCTTATTCGCAGATGCCATCGCCATACTTCGTTTGCTAAGTTTATCCGCAGGAACATCTTTCATTATGCCTGGAATATCACTGACAATATGTAATACGCATGCGCCTTCTTTTAAATAATCCAACTTACTGTCAATTTGCCATTTGCGAATATCACAAAGAGTTTCTTCCGTTTGATACAAGAAATCATAACGTGAAGTATATTCATCTCTATAATTTACCAATACCTGTTTTGCTCCGTGCTCATAAGCCGATTTCACACAAGCACGTGTCATTTCAACTGCATCAATGCTAGTATTAATGATCAATATCTGATCCTTTTGCAGATTCACACCTTTTACAATGGCAAGCTCTGCATATTTTTCTAAACGATTTTGATCTATCATATATTCTCCTTGTCTACATAAGATCTAGGTAGCATTGCAGCACCTACAATTCCTGGTTCTTCTAATAAAGCCTCTTTGAATTCCACTGTTTGCATACCTTTATGAATCATTGTTCTATAGTATGCCTCCATTTTATCGAAGAATACATCTTTTCCTTTCATAACACCGCCACCAACAACAAATACATATGGATCTACCACATGTGCGATAGCAGAGAACATAACCGCAATATCATATGCAACCTGATCACAAAGTGCGATTGCTTTTTCATCACCTTTTCTAGCTAGATCGAATACATCTCCAGCATGTTGAATTGCATCATCACCAAAGATTTCTTTTCCTTTTCTAGTAATCGCAGTTCCACTTGCTTCATTTTCTACAGCTCCGACATTTAAATAGTTTACCTTTTCACGGTTTCTATCAATGATGATGTTTGCTACCTCACCAGCATGACCGTTTTTACCTGCAACTACACGCTCATTTACGATCAAAGCACCACCAATACCTGTGGAAATTGTCACATAGTACACGATAGGAAGACCTTTACCTGCTCCTAGCA
Organism: Hoskinsella mucinilytica; assembly: GCF_045223415.1. Lineage (NCBI taxonomy): Bacteria > Bacillati > Bacillota > Erysipelotrichia > Erysipelotrichales > Erysipelotrichaceae > Hoskinsella > Hoskinsella mucinilytica. The sequence continues at coordinate 20,046 of NZ_JBEQZJ010000039.1, forward strand.
TCGCTTCTCCCATACCTGCCACATTGACATCGTTATCCACAAAAGTTGGAATATGGAAATGATCTGATATCGTTTTTGCGATTGGGAATCCTTCGAACCCAGGCAAATTTGTCGCAAGTACCATTTTTCCTTCTACTGTATCCACTGGTCCGGGAACGCCCATACCAATACCTTCACATTCTTGATAGCCGTCGATACTTTCAATCAATTTAATGATTTTATCTACAACGTGTTGTACGCCTTTGCCTACTTCCGTTGGTTCTTTCACGATTTGAAGAATGTTACCATTCTCATCTACTTTAGCCACACGAACGTTTGTACCACCTAAATCTACGCCGATATACGTTTTCATAAAAAAACTCCTCCTTTTACATCATTGATAGTATTATTTTATCACTTTTGAATACGTTTTCCTATATCCTTTGAGAAAATTCTTCAATTACTTTCTCTTTCTTACCGTCATTATAACAATTGTTACGGTTTCTATCATATTGCAGAAAAAAAGCACGCATTGTGCTTATGATACAAAGGTAAAATCAACGGTATATTGTAAAGAACCATCTACTGGATATTCCCATGATTCTTTGATGGTATAACTTTGTGTGGTATCCGGATAATCCACCATCTGTTGTTTTGCATAGGCTTCCGCTTCTGCATAAGTCATGAAAACCATTCCACTGTTACCGATATATTGATGATTTGTTCGCACCACGATTTCTTCTTCTGGTTCTGTGATGATCTGTTTGGTTACCACTTTATGTTCTTGTCGTTCATTTTCTTTATGTTGTGTGGTTGTCGTTGCTTGTTTTTTATCTTGTGATATTTTTGTATCAGAAGTATCTTTTGATGGTTGTTGCTTGGCTATTTGCATTGGCTGATAAGCAACTTCACCTGAAATACCGTTATCTTCTTGTTGTTCATTTTCGAAATCAAATTGCGTCAATTTATCAAGAGCCGGTATCGAGGAATCTAAAGCGGCGAAACCTGAGGGAGTCATTGATGCAGAGGGTTTTGTATAAAAATAGCCTCCGATAAACATTAAGGCGATTGCGCCCCATCGCAAACAGATTGAAATCTTTTTTTCTTTCATACAGCACCTCCTTGTTTTTAGTGTAACATGATTGTTTCTATCCTGTCTATCCTTCGATCAAAAATTAGATTTTTTCAAAATTCCTATTAAAATTGAACAAAAAAAGCACAGTATTTAAACCATGCTTTCAGATTTTTATTTTACTTCAATGATTTTCATAGTATTGGTTGCGCCACATCCAACTGGATATCCAGCTACGATGATGATCGTTTCACCAACTTTGATTCCCATTTCTTTTGCAATTGCACGTGCTAATTCACATTCATTATTCTGGTTGTTTGCTACTTCAGATAACACCGTTGTAACACCCCAGTTTGCAGCTAATGAACGCTGTGTTTTTTCATCAAACGTTACAGCGATGATTGGTGCTTCCGGACGGAATTTAGAAATTCTTCTAGCTGTTGTTCCGCTCTGTGTAAAGGCGATAACAGCTGCTACATCCAATGCCATTGCTGTATCGGCTACAGAAATCGCAATTGCATCATTCTTAGTTCTCTGACTTGTTTTGATAGAGTTTTTCAATCTTTCTCTGTATGGAATTTCTGGTTCCATTGCTTTTGCAATCTTATCCATAGTCTGAACAGCTTCTACTGGATAAAGACCTGCAGCGGATTCCCCAGAAAGCATGATAGCATCTGTTCCATCAAGGATCGCATTGGCAACATCACTTGCCTCTGCACGTGTTGGTCTAGGATTTCCTTGCATACTTTCCAACATGTGAGTAGCAGTTACTACTGGTTTCCCTAATGCATTGGCTGTCTTGATGATCTTTTTCTGATAGATCGGTACCAATTCTAATGATACATCTACACCTAAGTCTCCTCTGGCAACCATAACACCATCTGCAACTTCTAAGATAGATTCTAGATTATCGAAACCTTCCTGATTTTCAATCTTTGGAATGATTTGAATATCTTCTTTTCCTTCTTCTTTTAAGATCTTGCGAATAGCAAGAACATCATCTTTTCTTCTTGTGAAAGAAGCAGCGATATAATCTACACCCATTTTACAACCGAAACGAATATCAGCTTCATCCTTTTCGGAAATAAATGGCATGCTTAGCTTAACGCCAGGTAAATTACATCCTTTTTTACTTTTTAATGTATGAGGGTTTTCAATACGACAAGTAAGCTCTCCCTCTTTTTTATCAATTACTGTCAAACGACATTTTCCATCATCAATCAAAATCGTTCCATCAACATCTAGATCATCAAAGATTTCAGGACATTGAATATGAAATTTTTCGTGTGTTCCTAATATTTTTTCACGAACGATGGTTACGATATCACCCTTCTCATAGGTTTCCTGACCGTTTGCGAAATCTCCCAAACGAACTTCTGGACCTTTGGTATCAAGCAAAATAGCAACATTTTTTCCTGTTTCCTTTACTACTTCACGAACTGTCTTGATACGGTTTCCATGTTCCTCATAATCACCATGAGAAAAGTTCAAACGGATGATGTTCATACCGTTTTCTACCAATTTGGTCATCATTTCCTTGTTTTCACTGGCAGGACCAATGGTACAGATAATTTTTGTCTTTCTGTTTACTAGCATTTTTTCTAATTTCCTTTCCTAATTAACCTACGTCGTTTGTCTGACAGATTATACCAGTCGATCAAACAGGTTGAGTAGACGCTTACGGGATTCCCTAGGCATACTCAAAGCTTCTTCGATCGGTACAGCTATGATCTGGTTGTCTTTGATACTGACACATTGACCTCCTATGCCCTGCATCAGTAAATCAACGGCTTTTTCACCCATGCGGCTTGCTAACACTCGATCTGTTGGTGTCGGTGATCCACCACGTTGAACGTGGCCTAAAACCGTGGCTCTACCAGAAAATCCAGTATTCAAGCTAACCTTTTTCGCAAACTGGTGTACATCCGTAATTTTTTCTGAAATCACAACGATGGCATGACGTTTTTTCTTAATCAAATCAAAGTCACGCAATCTTTCCAACACTTCGCCTTCCTCAAAGCCAGTGGAAGAAGTAATCACGATTTCAGCACCGCAAGCGATTCCTGACCAAATAGCCAAATCACCACAGCGGTTTCCCATCACTTCAACGATAGAACATCGATGATGGGAGCTAGAAGTATCTCTCAGTTTGTCGACTGCTTCTACAATCGTGGTTAAAGCAGTATCAAAACCAATTGTAAAATCAGTACATGTGATATCGTTGTCAATGGTGCCTGGTAAACCTATACAGTTGATACCCATTTCTGTCAACGCAAGTGCTCCTCGATAGGAACCATCTCCACCGATAACAACAACTGCCTCGATCCCACGTTTTTTCAGTTGGGCAACTGCTTTTTTCCGTACCTCAAGATCCTTGAACTCAGGAAGTCGAGCAGAACCAAGAACCGTACCACCACGGTCAATGATTTCTCCAACGGAGGCTTTCGTTAAAGGTTCGATATAGCCTTCAACCATTCCCTTGTATCCATCATAGATACCGAATACTTCGATTCCACTGTTCAATGCAACCCTTGTGACGGCACGGATGGCAGCATTCATTCCTGGTGCATCTCCACCAGATGTCAGAATACCAATACGTTTTACCATAAAAATTCCTCCATTCACTTCATTATCATACCATTTTCTTACAATTTTGACTAGCATTTCTTTGTGTTTTACTAGCAATTATTTACGATTGCTCCTCGTATCAGAATCTTCGAGTTTCCCCCTTCACGAATAATTCATCAGATAACGCATGAATTCGTTCCAATACACGTTCTGCGGCGATCGGTTCTGATACTCTATTGGAAGTTACTCTCAAACGCTCTTTTAAATCTTTCATAGCATAATTGCTTGTGAAGATCGTTTTCTTTTTCGCCTGCATTCTCGCCTCTAAGATTGGCAATAAGATATCATCTCTACTCCAGCTCGTGACACTTTCTCCCCCTATGTCATCTAACACCAAGACCTCTACTTTTCTAAGCATTGTCAACTTTTTTTCCATTCCTTCCGGATCTTGAAACATCAGCTTTAGATCAGAAATTAACTTAGGCACATTCACAAATGCACAACGTATATTTTTACGTGCATAATAATTGCTCATACCAGATGCAAGCCATGATTTACCAACTCCCGGTTTTCCCCATAAGTATACCCCTTTTGTACTTGTTTCATCCATTAAATTTTTTGTTATTTCAAGTACACATAGTTTATAGTCATTGCTTTCTTTTGTCAGATCTAATTTAGAAATATCAACTTTTAACATTTCTTCATTCATATCTGCCTGAGCATACTTTGCTTGATGCGTAAATTGTTGTTGCTTTTGTATCAAATAAGTACATGATGTCAATCTGCTTTTTAAAAAGCCATCCATATATAAATCTAGATAATGACCGACTTGTGGTTGTCTACAAAACATCAAGCCTTGACAATGAGCACATTTTTGTACGGTATCCAACCAATCCTTTACACGCCCGCTATGTGCTTGTATGACTTGTTCATCTACCGCTTCTTGTTTCATCCAAGCGATGACTTTTTCTTCTTTTAATAAAGATGCGACCAACTTTTGTTTCTTTTCCTTTTGTTCCTCACTTAATTCATATTGAAAATGAACTCGATCCATATTTACTCACCTCCTAATTCTTTTAACATCTGTGCCAATTGTGCTTCATCTACTTCTTGATGATCCTTTTCAACAAGCTCTTGATGATGGAACCATTCCGGTAGTTCTTTTGTTTCAACCTTACTTTTCGGTTTTTTCTCTTTCTTCTCTTGTTCGATTTGAGCTAAGGCCTTTTCACTTGTATCAATACCTAATCGAATCCATACACCTGCAACCTTCTCTACATAATTTCTGGTAAAGCGCTGATTGGTGGTTTCTAACACATATTCGATCAAGACATTGACCACTTCTGGTTTCATTTTAAATTCGGTGATCAAATTTTCTATTAAAAATTTATCAGCATTGCTGACCTTAACACCGTTTTGTTTTTTCTGCATAAAAATAACAGGTGGAAGAGCATACGGATCATGTTTGTTTTCTTCATAAACTGGTTTGGCGCTCCTGGCTTTTTTCTTTAATGCTTCTATGTTTAGCCTACCTGTTTTTAGATCAATGCATTGAGAAACCAATTTACGCATTTCCATCTCAGAGATACCATGAATGGTCGCAAGTTCCCCGATCGCATGTAGATTTTCTCCTGTTCTGGCACTCAAAGGAAACACCATCGTAGAGTATCCACTCAAAAAGCGATCAAAGTTAAAGCTTAAGGGAATGTCATTTTGATATACCATATCGTTAGAAGGCTTCATCTGTTTAAATAAGGCCTCTTGCTCATCTTCCCATTCTTCCTTTAATACATTTTCAAATGGTATGGTAATCTCTTGGTATTGACGTTTATCCTCTATATCATGAGCAAAGCATAACTTATTGAATTCGTAAACTTGTTTTCCCATTTCCTTGATATATAATCGACCGAATACTTCATGTCGTAAAAATTCATTTCCTTCCTTCGGCATGAATAACTGATAGATATAAGCATTGTGAATAGCATCATAAAATGTTTTCACAAGTAAATATTGTTCTAGTATCCTTCTGCTTTTTTCCATGACTTCCATACTTAGTTTTGATATGCTTGCAATTAACAAATGATTTTTGATTTTGGCATGTCTGGTTCCAATTCCCAACATGGTATGATAAAGTGTCGCAGCATCCATACCAATCAAAGGTGTATACAGCATTTGAAAGGAAGCCAAGCGTTCCATACTCATTTCTCCGCAAATCTCGATCTTACATTTATCTTCCTTATTCAGCATATATCTCACCTCTCATCAAAGAAGCGCAATGATCTGTTTTCGTAACGCTTCTTTATCCTCATTGTTCCATAAAACAACATCCGCTCTTGCTATTTTTTCTTGTTGTGGCATTTGTACAGCCAGTCTTCGCTTCGCCTCTTCTTTGGAAACATGACGAAATTTTGATAATCGTTCTAAAAGAATCGATTCCTCACTTGCGACAACCCAAATTTCATCAAAATAAGATTCCCAATGTATCTCAAACAGCAAAGGAACTTCTACTACGACCAAGGGATATTGCGTGAGAGCTGCCATTTTATTCTCGATTTCTGTTTTGATCAATGGATGTAAAATTGCCTCCGCCCGTTGTTTTTTGATGGGATCACAAAAGATCATATCACTCATTTTTTGTTTATCAAGCTGTTTTTGATCATTTAATATCTGATCGGAAAAGGTAGCCACCAAACCAAGATAACCCGCATGATCCACTTGTAATAATGCTTCATTGATTCGATCACAATCCAATACCGGTATCGCTTTTTCTTTTAATATTTCAATGACACTGGATTTACCAGCACCCATGACTCCTGTCAATCCAACTTTTTTCATTTTCGTTTTTGACATGCAGGGCAATAACTTGTGCCACGTCCACCAACTGTGATCTTTTTGATTTCTGTACCACACACGCTACATGCTTCTCCTTTTTTTCCATGAACCTTTAATTTAAGTTGAAAGCGTCCATCTACGCCAAGACTGGAGGTATAAGATCGAATCGTGGTACCACCTGATCGAATAGCCCCATTCATGATCCTTCGAGTCTGAATGATCAACTCTTCAAAATCTTTTTTTCGTAGATGATGAATCAAGGTTTGTGGATGCAAACCCATCGCAAAGCATATTTCATCCGCATAAATATTACCAATACCACACAATACACTTTGATCCAATAAGATCACTTTCAAAGCATTCTTTCTTTTATGAACTTTTTTATATAAATAATCTGCAGTCAATCGATCATCAAAAACATCATATCCAAATTTCTGAAAGCAAGGATAGCGTTGATCCTGTGCTTTTTCATATAGCCACATTCTACCAAATTTTCTCGTATCATGATAGCGAAGTTGTTTACCATTGTCTAGCGTAAACATAACATGCACATGCTTATCATAAGGAACTTGTGCATCTTGCACATAAAACTTCCCTTCCATACGTAAGTGACACACCCAAATATGTGTTCCGAGATCAAATATCAGAAATTTGCCGAAACGTCGATAATCTTCGATTCTTTTTCCGATGATGGTCGATTGAAATTCTTTCACATCGGGATAGGCAATTGTACGTTGCCAAAAGACATCGCAATGTAGGATGGTTGGATGCTGAAGCTGATGTTCTAATGTTCTTAATACGGTTTCTACTTCTGGAAGCTCTGGCATATCATTTCGCCTCGTACCAAGTTTTTCCGATGTTTGCTTCCGCAATCAACGGAACTTTTAATGTCATGACATTTTGCATTCCCTGTTCTACGATATCTTTCATTAATTCGATTTCATCTTCACAAACATCGAAAATCAGTTCATCATGGATCTGCAGGATCATCCGTGATTTCACGCCTTTTTCTTCCATCGTTTTGAATATTGATATCATTGCCAACTTAATCAGATCTGCGGCACTTCCTTGAATCGGAGCATTCATCGCAGCACGCTTTCCGAATTCTCTCATCATATAATTTTTATCTTTGATTTCCGGAATATATCTACGGCGTTGAAATATCGTCTTAACATAGCCATGTTCTTCACAGTATGCAATGGTAGCATCCATAAATGTCTTAATAGAAGGATAAGACGCAAAGTATTTTTCGATAAAGTTATGTGCTTCATTGCGAGATATTCCCAATTGTTCACTCAACCCAAAATCACTTTGTCCATATACGATACCGAAATTAACGGTTTTTGCACTTCTTCGCATCAAAGGAGTGACTTCATCATGGTCCACATCGAAAATTTGCATTGCTGTTTTGGTATGAATGTCGATGTTATGGTTAAAGGCGTCGATCATCTGTGATTCATTCGCCATATGTGCCAACATTCTCAATTCGATCTGGGAATAATCGGCACTCAACAAAACATGTCCAGGACTGGCGATAAAGGCTTTTCTGATTTCTTTTCCTTCTTCATCTCGTACGGAAATATTTTGTAGGTTTGGTTCACTACTTGACAAACGGCCTGTCTGTGTCTGAATTTGATTAAAGATCGTATGTATCTTACCATCTTTTAATATATGCTTACTTAAACCAACAGCATAAGTACTATAAATCTTTTGATATTTTCTATGTTCCAATAATAATGGAATGATAGGATGAACATGTACTAGTTTCTCTAAAACATCTGCGGCTGTGCTTCGTTTTTTTCCGGCTTTTAAACCTAACTCATCATATAAAATCGTAGCCAACTGTTTTGGTGAATTGATGTTAAATTCCATACCAGCTAGTTCATAAATGGATCGACTTAGTTCTTCGATTTTTTTCGCTGTTTGCTCAGCGATGGCATCTAATGTAGAAAGACTGGTAACGACTCCCTCTTTTTCCATTGCGTACAATACCTTTGTAAGTGGCATCTCAATGGTTTCAAATAATTCCAGCATTTCCATTTCCTTTAGCTGTTCTTTCAGTGGAACGATCAGATCCTGTAATTCATCTGCTTGCATCATTGCATAGGTTGTTTGTGTTTCGCCATCGATCAGTTTAGGTTTTCCTCGTTTTCCATAGACATCCTCTTTACGAATACTACGATCAAATTGATAGCGTTCCTGTAGCTTATCATAATCGGTCAATGTGCCATCTATCAGGAATGCCGCAATCATCACATCAAAGCTGATATCTCCACATGGTATCTGGTTTTTATGACATGCATGGTAAAAGTTTTTCGCATCATACACTGCTTTTTGGTTATTTTCCTTCAAATAGGTAAGAAAAGCAATATCTTGTTTCGCATCAGATAACGTGATATATTCATTTTGTTGCTGATAGCTAATCGCAAATCCATGAAGGATAGCATCGTAATATGGTTCATTATCCACATCTGCATAGACCAAACTATCTGCCTTCAACAAATCCTCACTGACCTTTGTAACGACCTTACGAGTACTTTCTTTGACGACTTTTTCTTTATTCATCGTAGCTTTAACAAAGCTATTCATCTCATATTTTACATAAAAATCATGTAAGGATTCTCCAGGCGTAGGCATGCTCAATTCTTCCATCGTAAAAGGAATCTGTGCGTCTGTTTTGATGGTAGCCAAATATTTTGATAGAAATGCCTTTTCTTGATCAGTGGAAAGCTTTTCTTTTAGCTTTCCTTTGATTTCATCCAAATGCTCATATACCGAATCAACGGTTGTATATTCATTTAACAGTTTCAGTGCTGTTTTTTCGCCAATTCCCTTAACACCGGGAATGTTATCAGCAGTATCACCCATCAATGCTTTTAAATCTATGATCTGACAAGGTTTAATGCCCATGGTTTCCATCAACTTGGCCTCATCCATGACTTCCATTTCACTGATTCCTTTTTTCATTAGATAGACATCTGTTGTAGGATCGATCAACTGTAGTAAGTCACGATCACTGGAAAGGATGTGGATATTGACATCAGGATATTTTTTAGCCATACTGCCAATGATATCATCTGCTTCAATCCCTTCACATTCATAACGTATTAATCCATAGCTATCCAAATATTCTCTGGCAATAGGAAATTGTACGATCAATTCTTGATCCAATTGTTTTCTTGTTCCTTTATATTCTTTATATGTTTCATGGCGAAAGGTTGGTTTTCCTGCATCCCATGCGACCAAAACTGCATCAGGCTGAATCATATCCAATGCTTTGTTGATCATAGTGATAAATCCATATACTGCATTGGTAGGAATGCCATTACTTGTTTTCATCATTCTTCCATATACGGTTGCATAGTATGCTCGAAACAACATAGAATTGCCATCTATCAATAATAAATTTTTCATAAACTACCTCCATTTGTACTATATTTTACCACAGTTTTGATACCTACACGCAAGCAATACACACAAAAACAAAAAGAAAAGGTCTTGCGACCTTTAAGAAGCCATAGATTCCAGCATTTTCAAATTTTCATACATGATCGTAAGATAGTCTTTGGTTGCCTTTTGATCCGATTCCGAAATCGTAGAAAGATTGCTCATATTGATTGGAATCAAACCCAATTCATCAATCAACTCTTGTTGAAGTTTTTCCATGTCTTCAGGTAAATTTTGCTCAAGCACCATATAACGCACTTTATCTTGCTGAATTCGTGCCTTGATGACTTCCAATTGTTCCTTGGTAGGTAGTGCTCCATATTTGCTTAAACAAACAGGATAGACATTGATACCATAGGATTTTTGCCAAATGCCAAAGCTTGGTGTCATGGAAACAAAGCTGATTTCCATTTTTTCTTCATTAATTTTTTGGAAATCCGCATCTAATCGTGCTAGATCAACTTCCAATTGTTCATAATTTGACGCAAAGATCTTTTGATATTCCGGATATTTTTCAACCATATAATCATAGATATCATTGGCCATAGAAGTCATTGCAACAGGATCCATCCAAAGCATTGGATCAGAATCATATCTATCCAACATCTTGAAGGCATCTCCTTCATAATATGGTTCCTCTACTCCGGTCGTAATACCATTGATGGTCGTAGTCGTATATCGTTCGAATTTATAAATTGCGCTCTTTGTTTCTAAATTGACCAAATCAACCTTTGTGGAACGAATATCATTATAATATACATCCATATAAGGCTCTAATCCGCCAATATAAAATAAGGCATCGCTTTCTTTTAAGATAGACAAATAGTCCTGTGTTGGTTGCGCTCTTTGAATCAAGGAACCGGAACTGATGTTTTTCACAACCACATCATTGCCACCGATCTTGCTGATCAAATATTCTACAGGATAGACGGTAGCTACAAGTTGCGGCTTTTGTTCTTCCGCACAACCACTAAGCATGCACATGCATAGTAGCATAACAAGAAAAGATTGAAGTTTTTTCATAATGCCCACTCCTCTTGTTTGTAATTATAACATAAATCCAGGGTATCGCCTACTCTGTTTTACCAAGAAAATGTTAGATTCAAGATTTATCAATGCTTATACACGTACCTGCTTATCTTTTGGATATACCAAGTAAATTAAGCCATACTTCTTCATTGACCCAATTAGATTCATATAACATGATATTGGTTGCGAAACGATACATTTCTCTCCCATGATTCATTCTGATGGGATACGTAGAAGGATGATCCATGCGATATTGATAAAAAGTGGCTCGTTGATAGGGTCGTCTTCGATAGGATTGCATGTTTTCTATGATCAACAATATACAAATAGCAAGTCCACTGATTCCTTGAAACATCTTGATCAAATAACAGCATGATATCAAGACCATAGAGATAAGATTTAACAGCTTACCGGCCAACATATAGGGAAAGATCAGCTGAAGGAATAGTTCTAACATTCTACCACCATCTAAGGGATATATAGGCAATAGATTGAACACCAAGATCGATAAATTCATCATACATAAATAATCACAATAAGCTTGTGATATCCAACCTACCATCACTAATGATCGTAACAACAATGGCTCCAACAGATGAGTGAGTGGTCCTGCCACAAGAATCAAAAAATCTTTGATCCCGCTTCGATAGCCAATGCTATCAATGACAGCACATAAACCAAAAGGATAAAGGATGACTTTTTGTATCGGATAATGAAAACAGATTGCTACAATAATATGTGCGGATTCATGAATGCTTAAAAACAAAAAGATAAATAATAACGTTTTATATAGGGGGATAAAGGGATAGCACAAAAGAAAAGGAATCCATAACCAGGATACCTTAATTCTGCAATGCTTCATTCATTTCCAGCTTTTTTTGATCTTTCATAAAGCTGATTTGAACATGGTCCTCATAGGTCCCGAGAATCTTATCTTTCAGCATGCGTTCTTCTTCTTTCACAGATACATCCCCTACACCATCATACGTTGTTACTACGCCATTATCCTGTTTGATGGTAATACTGCTTTTCCCATTATCCATAGGTTGAATATGCAAGATGATCCCATCATAAAGGTTGTAAACGGAATTACTATCATTTCGATATTGATCATCCCCTATTTTTGTATAGGTGATCGAGTGACTGACAGTTTGTTCTTTCAAGGTAAACCAATCCTCAAATGGTAACCAGGATGATAGATTCTCAAGATGTAGCTCTTCTACAAAAGCTGGCATCGATACTAGATGTAATTTCTGATTCAACAATAATGCCAATACTGCAACGCAAACAAACATCAACAGCATGACAGCATGATATAACACACGAAACATCGGTGTGCCTCTTTTATGTTCTTCTTCCTCAATCCCTATTCTTCGTTGAGCAATTCTTCTTCTGACTTTATGCAGATCATCCATATGCTTCCCTCCTTGCTACTATATGATATGTCTTTTGATCATGGAAAAGAACAAAAAGTTGTTTCCTTCAAAAAAAAGCACCATCCATAGTCGGATCGTGCCTATTGTTTATTGTTTTAAAGGTTTTTTTAAGACGACCAAGATAGCCATGCCGACAACAGCACCAATGATCAAGGACGCAAGATATCCTAATGGATTAGATATCACACCAATCACAAAGATACCACCATGTGGAGCCATTAAGGTACATCCAAATAACATAGATAAAGCACCTGCTGTACCAGCTCCTACCACACATCCGGGAATGATGTGAAGTGGATCTGATGCTGCGAAAGGAATTGCACCTTCTGTGATAAAGGAGAACCCCATGATCACATTGGTAAGTGTTGTCTGTTGTTCTTTTTTCGTGAAACGATTCTTAAAGAAGAATGTAGCCAATGCAATGGCAAGCGGTGGAACCATACCACCGATCATCACGGCTGCCATAATATCATAGTTACCATTGGCAATAGAGGCTGTTCCAAACACATATGCTGCTTTATTGATTGGTCCACCCATATCAACTGCCATCATAGCACCTAATACAAGTCCTAGGAACACCTTACTGCTACCACCCATAGAATTTAAGACATTGGTTAATCCCTCATTGATTGCCGCAACCGGTGGATTAATGATAAACACCATCAATAATGCCATAAGCAAGATACCGAAGAATGGATATAATAAGACAGGTTTCAAGCCTTCAAATGCATCAGGAAGGTAATCAAATACTTTACGTAATCCTTTAATGAGATAGCCTGCCGCAAATCCAGCAACCAATGCACCAAGAAAACCAGAGTTACCTGAGCTTGCCATTGCACCACCGACAAACCCTACCGCTAATCCAGGGCGATCAGCAATGCTCATTGCAATATAACCACTTAATACAGGAAGCATAAAGCCAAAGGCCATATCTCCTGCCGTTTTAAAGAATGAAGCAAGTTCAGTATTTTTACCGAAATTACTTGGATCGATGGTATAATCGTCAAACAAGAAAGCCAAAGCAATCAAGATACCACCACCGATAACAAAAGGCAACATATGTGAAACACCATTCATTAAATGTTTATAGATTTGACGTCCAAGACTTTCATTACTAACTGCTTCTTGTAACGCTTGTCCTCCCTTTTCCGCATGATAAATCGGCACATTGCCATTGATTGCTTCTTTGATCAACTGTTCTGCTTTATTGATACCATCCGCAACTTTGACTTGAATCACAGGTTTCCCATCAAAACGAGCCATATCAATATTTTTATCAGCTGCTACGATGATGGCTTCACATTCCGCTATTTCTTTTATTGTAGGAGCATTCTTTGTGCCACCAGAACCATCTGTTTCCACTTTAATGGTAATTCCCATTTCTTTTGCTTTTTCTTCCAATGCTTCTGCTGCCATATACGTATGGGCAATACCTGTTGGACATGCAGTAACTGCCAAAAGACGATAAGTTCCTTGAAACATCTTCTGCTGTTGTGCTTTTTCTTCCTCTTTTGCTTTTTGATTTGCTTCCTTTTCATTGATCAAGGCTAAGAATTCTTCATTGGAAGAGGCTTCCATTAAAGCGTTTTTAAATGTGGTATCCATCAACATTGTTGATAACATTGCCAAGATTTCTAAGTGTTCGCTACCTCCTGTTTGAGGTACGGCAATCATAAAGAATAAGTGTGCCAATTGTCCATCTAAAGATGCATAATCTACTCCTTCTTTCACGACCATTGCGCTTAATCCAGGTCTAGTCACCGCCTCACTTTGTGCATGAGGAATCGCTATCCCTTCGCCGATTCCTGTTGTACTTAAAGCTTCACGAGCGTAGATACCTTTTTTATATATATCTACATCACTTAAGTTTCCTTGTTGATTCATCAATTCTACTAATTGTTGAATCGCTTCATCTTTGTTTGTTGCTTGCGCATAAACATTGATACTAACGTTTTTCAATAAGTCGCAAATTTTCATAAAAGTTCCTCCACTTGTAATGTTTCATATAATTCCATGATGAGATCCTGACCACCTAAATCCTCACTAAAAGCCGTAGCTCCCCCTGCGGCACTACCTAGTCGAAGTGCTTCTTGATAATTTTGATGCTTTAAATAACCGGCAAGAAACCCTGCTACCATAGAATCCCCTGCACCTACAGAGTTTTTTACCTCTCCTTTGGCAATACCACAGCGAAACATATGCTTATCTTCCGTAAGCAGAAGCGCTCCCTTAGATGCTCGGGAAATCAATACATTCTTAGCACCCATATCCTGTAGTTTTTTTCCATAATGAATTAATGCTTCTTCTGATGTTATTTGAACTTGAAAGAGATCCTCTAATTCATCTTGATTAGGCTTGATCAAGAAAGGATGATAAGGTAAGACATTCAACAAGAGTGTACCTGTCGCATCTACCACACTTCGTATTTGCTTATGTGATAAGCGTTGAAGAATAACTTCATAGATAGAAGCATCTAAGCAATTTGGGATACTACCTGATAACACAAGCATATCACCATCCTCTAAGCAATCAAGTTGATGAAATAATTCATCGAGTTTTGAAGAAGAAATGTAAGGACCACAACCATTAATTTCCGTTTCTTTATCTCCCTTCATTTTTACATTAATGCGTGAGAAGCCCTCGGGCAAGGTGATCAAAGCATTGGCAAACCCTCGTTTTTGTAAAAGGGCTTCAATTTCTTTGCCACTAAAACCAGCGATGAAGCCATAAGCGCAAGTTTCATAACCTAAGCGATGAAGAATAGTAGAGACATTGAATCCTTTTCCCCCAACGTAAATTTCTTCTGCCTTGCTACGATTGGTACCACCTAAGATAAAGCTATCCACATGCATAAGATAATCCAGAGATGGGTTTAATGTGATCGTATAAATCATAACTGTACCTCCACAATGCTAGTATGTTTTTTTAAGTTTTCATCAGGACAATGATCGGTAATGATGATTGCATCATCGATATGAGCAAACCGTACCGGTGTCACTTTTTGGAACTTTGAATGATCTGCCAGAACATATGCCATTAAACTACGCTGTAATGCGGTTTCTTTGATAGCTGCCTCTTCACTATCTACAGTTGTAAAGCCGTATTGAATATCAATACCATTCGTCCCGAAAAAGCCTTTTGTAAAATTATAATGCGAAATGGACGCAACGGCTTTAGCACCAGTCACTGCTCCTGTCACATTCCTTATCTCACCACCCACAATTTGTACTTTAAAACCTTTTTTCAGTAATGCCTGTGCCTGTAAAAGTCCATTGGTGATATAAATTGCTGTTTTCTCATCTAAATATTCTATGAATTTCAATGTAGATGTTCCTGCATCAATATAAACGAAGTCATTTGCCTCAACTAATTTTGCGGCATAACGAGCAATTCCATCTTTTTCTTCTGGATGTTCTATTTGACGTTTATCAACATCATCTTCTACAGCGCTATTCATACGTGAGATAGCAGTAGCACCTCCGTGAACCCTTCTAAGTAGCCCTTGTCGATCCAATTCCAACAAATCTCGGCGTATCGTGGATTCTGAGGTATCTAGCATATCTACTAAATCTGTGACCGTTACTGCGTTTTTCCGCTTGATTTCTTTCATGATCAATTCATGTCTTTTATTGGTTATCATTGCACTCACCTCTTTACATCTACAGTATATGCTCATTCAGTCATCTTGTCAACACAAAACAATCAAATTCATTCATTTTTTTGAGGTTAATGATTAAATAATCAAGATTTCCATTGGTTTTAAGGCTATAAAATGACTGAACAGTCATAAAAGAGCGTTTTTATGAGTTTGCTCTTTATTTACTAACTTCAATCATAATTAAACTATTTTAAGTGTTTGCA
>NZ_JBEQZJ010000040.1:0-34803 GCF_045223415.1 Hoskinsella mucinilytica
AGCCATACCAACAGCTGCGGAGATACCTTGACCAAGAGAGCCTGTAGACATATCCACACCTTCGATATAGTGCATATTGGGATGTCCTTGTAATCTGGAATTGATGTGACGAAAGGTAGCCAATTCAGCTTCAGGTAACAGTCCTTTTTCACAAAGCACTGCATATAATAAAGGGCTAGCATGACCTTTGCTTAATACAAATCGATCACGATCGATACCGGCTACATTCTTTGATGTGATATCCATTTCTTCAAAATATAAATACGTTAGCAGATCAGCGGCAGAAAGAGATCCTCCCGGATGTCCGCTTTGTGCCTGATATACCATTTCTACAATGTGTTTTCTTACTTGATTTGCATGTTGTTTGATTTCTTTTGTTTTCAATCTATTCGTCTCCCTTATATAAATACAGTATCTAGTTTTTCTCTTAAAAAGACACTGGCATCCTTTAAATCTTGCTTCCAAGATGTATTTCCCGTATACCAAAATTCACCAACAAATAGTCGTACCCCAAGATCATGAAGCACAGATATATTTGATATAAACTCCGTATGTCCGCTACCAAATGGTATCTCTCGATATTTTCCCGGTACGGTTTCCTTAAGATGTGCCGCAAACAAATGTCCTGTTCCTATTCGTACATCTTGATTGACTGCAGTATGATACAATAATGAGGAATTCTTAAGATTTCCGATATCAGGATAGACTCCTAAATAAGGAGAACGTATCATATTAACATAATGCATTGCTTTTCCTACTGTATCCATGAATGGTGTTTCCATTGTTTCAAAGCCTAAACAAATTCCTTTACTTGAAGCCATTAACACAGCTTTATGCAAATTAGCCACAAAGTCTGCCTTGGTTTTGGTAGATCCTTGTTCATAATATACATCATAACCAGCTAATTGAATGACTCTAACGCCAAGATCAGAAGCTAATGTGATTGCTTTTTCCATGATGTCTAAAGAACGCTTCTGTATCTGTTTATCTTGAGAACCAAAAGGGTATTTACGATGTCCACTCAAACAGATCGAATTGATTTTCACCCCTGTTTTCCACATCATATCAACAAGCTGTTTACGCTCTTTCTTTGTCCATTCTAATCTTGCCAGTTTTTCATCTGTTTCATCAATACTCATTTCAAGATAATCAAAACCACTTTCTTTTGTTAAGGTTAACTTTTCCTCCCAGCTTAGATCCAAGGGCATGGCCTTTTCATATAGCCCAAGCTGGTACCCTTTATTTTGTCTGTCCATAATATGCATTTGGTCCATGTTTTCTCTTGAAATGTTTATCTAATAATACTTGTTGCATCGGCTCTATTTCATTGTTCTTCAATAAGGAAGCAATCGCATCCATCATGGCACATTCTTCCATTACCACTGCATTATGCACAGCATTTTCTGCATCTGTTCCCCATGCAAATGGACCATGACTATGAACTAATACCCCCGGTACCTCATCAGCGTTTAACTTTCTTTCTTTGAATGTTTCCACGATGACTTTACCGGTTTCTAATTCATATTCTCCATGAATTTCTTCTTCACTCATCAATCTTGTACAAGGAATTGCGCCATAGAAATAATCTGCTTGGGTGGTTCCCAATGCCATGATATCTTTTCCTGCTTGAGCAAAACTGGTTGCCCAACGTGAATGGGTATGTACCACTCCGTTGATATTTGGCCAATTACGATAAAATTCTAAATGTGTCATCAAATCACTGCTTGGTTTTAAAGAGCCTTCTACCACATTCCCCTCAAGATCAACCAATACAATGTCTTCTTCTTTCATATCGTCATATTCTACACCACTTGGTTTGATGGCAACGATGCCGTGTTCTCGATCAATCGCAGATACATTACCCCAAGTGAAGGTAACCAAGCCATATTTCGGTAATAATAAATTTGCTTTTAATACCTCTTTTTTTAATTGTTCCAGCATAGAAGTTCCTCCTATTTCGTTACGACATAAACTGCCGCTTCATTTTTTGTATGATTGGCCGCAACGATCAAGTCACGATTTTCTTCATTTACCACACATAAATTCGCAGGTCCCACGCCTTTTTCGATCACGGTAGTAACAAATTCATTATTGATATATTGTACATAGAAAAGTTCAGCATCTTCACGACGTACACCGGCTAAAAAGGTTGGAATGCCTAAAAGCTTGGTACCGACAAGGGTGTGTGCAAAGTCAATCTTATGATCATAGCGATAAACTTCTTGATAAGTACCATCGATACATTTATAAATTTTGATGGTATCTCCATGGAATTCTTCAATCGTCATAATTTCATCTTGACCATCTTGATCAATGTCAATGGTTGCGATTTCTCCGATATGTCCTTCTAAGATATATTCTTTTTTCCATTCTCCATCGATGCTTTCCGGAGGCATCACTCGTAAGATACCTTGATCACTTCCAAAATAACCTACATCTTTACCGTTTTCTTTCGCATGCCAATAGCCATGGTTACGATATAAGCCATCTTCTAATATTTGTAGTTGTATCCCTTGTGATGGATCATCAGGAAGGATACCTGTATATATTCTACCTGGAACGCTCCAATCATTCTTATCTTTTTTGGTAGTTGCGATCGTTGCGCCAATAAAATAATTGACCCCATTTTGATGATAGATATCAAAGCGATGAATATATGGCATAGATAATACATCTTTGATCGTCCATCCATTTTTCTCATCATAGACACCCCAAACGATTTTCGCAAGACTTGGAGATACCTTTAAATAAAATTCTTGTACTGCTAAAAATTCATGTTCTTTTCCCGGAATAGGAATGATGGACATACAGCCTCCGGGCTTTGTCCAAATCGTTTCTTTTTCTTCAAAATCATCACCGCTAAACATCACACATCCTACCTCCGGATCTTCACTTGCGAATAAAATATGATTGGCATTGTCCATATAGATGTTACTTGCGCAATAGCAACGCTTCATGTCTTGCAGGTGTTTTTTCTCTATTTTCATAGGTAATATCTCCTTTTTTTTATCATTTTTGGTATAAGAAAAGCTGCACTAGGCAGCATTTCTTTTTTTATCCGTTCAGCGCTGCTGCCAGCCCTTCTTCGATTTCTTTCGCAGACATCACATTTCTTAATCCTACGATTTTGGTTCCTTTCTTTTCCGCATCCGCAAACATGGATGTAAAATTCTTAGAACACAATACGATATCATATTGACTTGCGGCAGATTTTCCTTCTGAAACTGCACAGTGTCGGATTTCTCCTACCTCTAGTCCCATCTTTTTTGTTACTTTTTCAACATTTAATTTGATCATCATGCTTGTACCTGCACCATTTCCGCAGCATACTAACAGTTTTAGTTTTCCAGCCATAGTAATTTTATCTCCTTTACATTTTTGTTATCTTATATTATATCAGTTATCTTATGCTTGTGCCTGCTCTTTTTCTTTCATCTTTTCCAGGTAAGCATCATAGTCTTCCGTGATAAGGAAGTAAGTGTCAGGGTGTTTACGATATTGAAGCTGTGGAATTGCCAATAAGATCAATACGACGATTGCGACTCCGAAGTAACCGGCAAATTTCATAATGACTGTGAATGCTGGCCATACGGTTGCCCAGTCGAACATTCCAAGATATCCGCCATATGCCGCAAGTCCGACCCATCCGGCAATCAATGCAGAGCCGAATACCTGAATCAACCCGGAAATGAATGGGAGAATAACCGCAGCCTTGATACCACCACGATTATCAGCATAGGTTGCGATTACTGCGTTGTCAAAGAATACTGGCACAAAGCCTGCGATTACCAACGTTGGTGATTTCATTAACAACAATACCATGATCGCAAGGAATTGACCCAGCGCACCCATTAAGAATCCAACCGTAACGGCATTGGCACTACCAAAGCCAAACACTGCAGCACAATCGATTCCCGGAACTGCACCAGGTAAGAAAGAATTACTGATACCTTGGAAAGAGTTTGTAAGCTCTGTAACGAACGTACGAACACCTAATTGTAGAATTGCAAGATAAACCGCAAAGTTTAATGAAGTTGTCATGATATAGAAGAAGAAATTATCTGTTGCTTTCATGAATTCCATAGATACCAGATAATCTTTTCCTAATACAAGTAGGATTGCGCCGAAGAATAAGAACATCAATACAGAAGTCGCAACCATATTTTCATTGAAGATAGATAGAAAGCCCGGGAATTTTAAATCATCCAAACGCTTTGTTTCTTTATTTTTACTTTTGAATTTATCTGCGAGCTTCGCAAAGATCGCAATACCAAACATCTGTTGATGAGCGATGGCAAATCCACCACCTTCTGTTAACTCTTGTGTTACTTCTACTGTTAAGTTAGAACCAACTGCCCAATATAACCCCAATATCAAGCCCATAACGATCAGAATTTGAGTATCCCCTAAAGATGGGAAACAGAATAGAATCAACCAGAAAGCGGTAGATGCTTGTTGCATCTGCACATGTCCGGTCGTAAATACGGCACGCATCTTTGTCCATTTCTTTAAACGTACCAGAACCAAGTTCATAATGAAAGCTACTAGCAATAACAGCATGACCTGAGAAAAGGTTCGCCCGAATTGTTCCCCGATTCCTGCTGTTACTGCGTTTTGTCCGAAGTATGGGTCAATGACCATAGCATCTAAATTGAAACGATCCTTTAATCCAACTAGGATCGGACGGAAATTATTGGTCAATCCTCCTGAACCAACCGCAAGGATCATATAACCAACGGTAGCTTTGATAAATCCGGCAAATGCTTCATAAATCGGTTTCTTCAACAACAAATAACCAACTAAAACCATAACACCTATAAAATAGGCAGGCTGAGTTAAGATATTGGATGCGAAGAAATTCCATATACTCATTAAAAAGTCCATATTATTTTCCTCTCTCTATACGCATGATAGCGCATTATGCTTCATAAGTTTCTGCGATTTTTTCCAAATCCTCAATGGATGTTGCGGATAATAATGCTTCTACGATTTCCTCATTCATCAAGGTATCCATGAGCTGTTGAATATTATTCATATGTTGTTCATGATCAACAGCAGCCAGGGAAAAGAAGAGTCTTGCTTTTTTATCAGGATCTTCAGGATCAAAATCAACTTCTTGTTCAACCTTCATAAATGATATTGCAGTACCATTGCACCCCTTCGCTCCCTCAGTTGAATGGGGCATCGCAATATTCGGTACGATCACAATATATGGCCCATATTTTTTTACACAATCAATCACCGCCTGTACGTAGATATCCTCTACGATACCATCTTGTAAAAGTGGCTGATAACTGGCACGAATAGCATCTTCCCAGCTTTGAAAGCTTTGTGTAAAGCAATAATGCTTTTGTTCAATGATTTCCTTTAACATGAGCGTTTCATCTCCTATAGAATAGAACGGAATGGCACATTTGGTTCATCCGTAAAACAATCCTCAAAGCCTCTACGATAATGGAATTGGAATTTATCCTTATCTGTTGGCCATACGTATTTTCCACCGACATCCCAGATAAACGGATGGAATTGGTACTGTAATACATCTTTTTTATAATTGTAAAGCATCATGATCTCTTGTGGATCTGCTTTGAAATTAGTCCATACATCATAATGGAAAGGAATGACGACCTTACATTTTAAAGCCTCTGCCATACGTAAGATGTCAACACTGGTCATCTTATCCTGATTACCTACCGGATTTTCTCCATAAGAGCCTAAGGCAACATCAATATCATAATCCTTACCATGTTTTGCATAGTAAGTAGAATAATGAGAATCTCCACTATGATAAACACTACCTGCTGGTGTTTTGATGATATAATTGACTGCTTTTTCATCCATATCATTTGGACATACGCCTTTTACATCAACATCATTGGTAACAAGACAAGTTCTATCAAAACTATCAACAACGATGATTTCCGTATCCTTTACCTTAATCACATCACCCGGTTTTACTGTAACACAGCGTTCTTTTGGAACACCATAACTCAACCATTTCTCTACGCTTTTTGCAGGTCCGATAAATGGTACATCACCTTCACAGTTTTTCAAAACTGCTGCCGCATAAAATGGATCGATATGATCATTATGATAATGAGTAGATAATACTGCATCTACCTTTGTGACAGCGAATGGATCATATACGATCGGAGCCGCTCTCAAATTCGGTTGTGTCATGCGACCACCTGTCATATTTCTCATCTGATGAAATGGAGCCATCTCTTTTGTCTTTTTTGTTCTCTTTCCGTTTCCAAACCATAAATCAATGGAGATGTTGGTATCATTTTCTGTTTTGATCCAAAGACCGGTACAGCCAATCCACCACATTGCGAACGTTCCTTTTTCTACTACTTCCTGATCGATTTCTTCATTTAGCCAAGTACCCCATTCTGGGAAGGCTCCAAGTATCCAGGATTCTCTTGTTATTTCATCTACTTTACTCATATGTTCTTCACTCCTTGTTTCGTTTTCTTGTTTCAACCTAGGTTTTCTTTGTACACCCATATGATAATGCATGATTGGGATCGTTTCAATACTATTTTATGAATATTCTTAAATTTATATGAACGATTTAAAAATTTGTAATCGTATTCATTTAATTTATGATTGTTTTTATGAATTATTATATTGACTTTCTGATTTAACGTTCATATAATATAGGTGTAAAGAAAGAGGTGTTCCTTATGAGTTTATCTCAACGTGTATCATTTACTCCACAAGTTCGTAATATTATCATGGCTGCAATTTATCTTGCCTTCACCGGTTATAGCATCTATCAAATGACGCAAACCCCACAATTAGAAGGAAAAATTTGTTACCTTATCATCATCGCTGTCATATTAGGTATTGCATTATGGTCTGAATACCTTCGCCATCTATATACCAAAGCTATCACATTATTAAATATGGATGGAAAACCGGAAGAAGCGAAACAACAATTCGATCAATTGATCAAAAAAGATTTTTTCAAAGGATATCGTAAAACAGAGCTAATTTTCGATACCTTATATTATGCAGATCAGATGAAGCCAATGGAATGTTTAAATACATTGGAAAAAGACCATAAATTTTTCCATAATTCTATGGATAATCTATTGGTTTTTGATTACACAAAATTTTATGCTTATTTCCTTCTACAGAATCGTACAAAAACCAAACAACAATATGAACGTGTCATGAAGTTAAAGGATATCAAGGTAAAAGGTACCAAAATCTCTCCTTTATATAACTGGGAATTCATAGAAGCTATTTATCAATTTTCTTGTAAGGATTATAAAAAGAGCTTAAAAGCTTTCCAAAATGTTAACACAAAGAATATGAATCATCGAGAGTTGATGCATTATTATTATCAATTTGCGCAACTATATCTTGTATTAAAAGATAAAAAACACGCAGATGAATGCCTTGATCACGTGATTTCATTAGGCGGAAATGCTATAATGAAACAAAAAGCAGAAACATTAAGAAATCAATAAAAAAAAGAAGAAGGATCGTTTATGAAAATGAATAAAGAGGTCGTAGATACACGACGTAAAAAAGTAATGGCCAAAATTCAAGTGTTAGGGAGAGTTGATGTAGAAGATTTAGCGAAAGAGCTTGCCGTATCCCCTTTAACTATTCGAAGGGATCTTCAATACTGGGAGGAACAAGGCGCAATCGAACGCTTTTATGGTGGTGCTCGACTCATTCAATCCTTTGTAGATAATGATGAAATCCATGAAAATAATGAGCCTTATAAGCATGCAATCGCAAAATATGCAGCACAATATGTAGAAGAAGGCGATACCATCTTTATCAATACAAGTTCAACCGCATTATTGGTATTAAAATACATTCGTGGAAAACGTGTTACCGTTATCACAAACAATGGAAAGGCAATTTTTATGGATCATGACCCATTAGTTTCTATTGTATTAAGTGGTGGTGAATTGCGTATTCCAAAGGAATCAATGGTAGGTGATTTCGCCTTAAATAATTTAAACCGTGTGACTGCGAATAAAAGCTTTATGGGATGTAGTGGTTTTGATATACATGCGGGAATGAGCACAGCGATCTTACAAGAGGTATCGATCAATGAAACAATGATCAATCGCTGTAAGGGTTCTGTCTTTTTACTAGGTGATTACACTAAGATCGGTAATGTTCATCAGTTTATCGCCGCAGATGTCAATGCATTTCAATATCTCATTACGGATAAAAGAGTCAATGAAGAACAGCTTGAAGAATTCAGACATGCGGGTATTCAAACAATTGCGCTAGATCCTTTGTTTACTTATGATGAAAAATAAAAAAGGTAGTATCCTCAATCCTAACTACTAATTGAGTGATCTTACCTTTTTTTCTACAAAACCATAATATCCTTATTCTTTACATGATGCTTTTCCCATTCGTTTCAATGACATGTTGATACCAATCAAAGCTATCTTTAGTTGTTCGTTCATAGCTTCCTGTACCATCATCCTGTTTATCCACATAGATAAAACCATAGCGCTTCTTCATCTCTCCTGTGGTTGCACTCACAAGATCAATTGGTCCCCACATGAGATAACCAAAACAATCAACACCATCTTTTTCTACACTGTCCATGATACATTTGATATGAGCATTGAGATATTCTATTCGATAATCATCATGAATGCTTCCATCTTCACTGATTACATCATTGGCTCCTAACCCATTTTCTGTAATAATGATTGGTAATCCATAGCGATGATATGTATAATTCAATAAATATCGTAACCCGACAGGATCAATCTGCCAACCCCAGTTTGAACGTTTTAAATATGGATTTTCTAATCCACCGAAATAGGATGTCTTATCTACTTCATCACTTTGATCAGCGATCACTTCACTTGCATAATAGTTCAAACCGATATAATCTAATGTTCCTTTTGCGAATGCTTCTTCATCTTCTTTTGTGATAGAGATATCAATCCCGTTTCTTTCATATTCTTTTTGTTTATAAAGCGGAAAGCATCCATTACACATCGCATCTATCTGATAGAAATCACGATCCATTGCCTTAAATGCCATAAGTACATCTTCTGGTTTACACGTCTTAGGATAATATGGAGTAATCCCGAATACACATCCTACTTTATTTTCCGGATCGATTTCCTTAATGATAGGAATTGCTTTGACACTGGCCAATGTCATATGATATCCCAACAATGCCAATGCTTGCTTCTTATCTTCTAATTCACTATACTTCAATCCGGTAATCATATAAGTAAAGATATCGGTAACTTCGCTGGTTGGGTCGATATGATTCATTTCATTGAAGGTGATCCAATGATGTACCTTTCCCTTGAAGGAGGTTACTACCGTTTTCACAAATCTAAGATAAAGCGCAATGGTATCTCTTTTCAACCAAGATTGATAATGCGTTACTACATGCATCGGCATTTCAAAATGATATAAGGTAACCATAGGTTCAATTCCATATTCCAATAATGTATCGATTACATCATGATAATATTGTAACCCGGCATCATTTGGCGTTTCATCATCCCCATTTGGATAAATTCTTGACCAATCGATAGAGATTCGCAGTGCTTTAAATCCCATCTGCGCAAATAGCTTGATATCTTCTTTATATCGATGATAAAAGTCAATACCCGTATGAGAAGGATAACAATAACCTTCTTCTATTTCTTTTGAAATATGACGAGGTGTTTCATAGCTTCCTGTTGTGACAAGATCCATCATACCTAAGCCTTTTCCATCTTCTTGGTAAGCTCCTTCACATTGATGAGCAGCTATACTGCCACCCCATAGAAAATCCTTTGGGAACGTTAAGTTTTTCATTTATTCTGTTTCACCTTCCATTTCACTTAAATATTGGCGTTTATCTGCCATTTTAAAGAATGGATAATAAACAACGATACTAATGATAACTAGAATCAAGGACCAGATAACGGTTGACATTGCGCCATTGGACATGACCCAACCAATGACAACTGGTGGAAGTGTCCAAGGTACCATAGCGACATTTGCCATTGCGATGATACCACTATCCATCAAGATATAAGTTGTAAATGCAAGAACACCTGGCAACAACACAAACGGAATCAAGAAGATCGGATTAAAACAGATCGGTGTACCGAAGATAACAGGTTCATTGATATTAAAGATACCAGGACCAATGGACATACGACCGATGGTTTTATAAGTCTTACTTTTAGAGAACACAGCCATCAAAAAGACCAAACCGATAGTAGCTCCTGTACCACCTGCCCAAATCATGGTATCTGTCGCATATGTTGCGGCATATTGCATGGTTTCTCCTGCTTTGAAAGCTGCCTCATTCATTGCGCCATTTTGCATGATGAACGCTTGTACGACACCGATGACAACAGCAGAATTGATACCACAGAAGAATACCAATCCACAAAGCATATGATAGATTGCATAACCCCATGGTGTATTGATCGCAAAGGATAGCGGTGACATGATCTTTGAAATCACATCGTTGATATTAAAGCCGAAAATCAATGAGACAGAACCAAATACCATTAAGATCAAAACTGCAGGTATCAATGATGAGAATGACTCTGCTACTGCTTCAGGAACACCTGCCGGCATACGAATCACCAAATGTTTTTTCTTAAAGAAATCCAACACCTTTACTGTCACAAACCCAATAACCATTGCGGTCAATAAACCGGTAGAGCCTAATCCCGCAATATTCAATTCTCCCTCTAGTGTAATTTGTGTTAAAAGAAATGCCGCAATGGATGTTATAATACTGGAAAATATATCCGTCTTATATTCTACTGCGCTATAATAAGCCATACTGGCTGCAGTAAATAATCCCATCATACCTGTGGTACAATTATATACTGCATTTAGAAACGGTGCTGCCGGTGCTAAGAAATTCGCAATCGCTTCTACCGGAAAACTAGTTAATAATATAGAGATACTACCAATGATCAAAAGTGACATTGTTGCACACATTGCATTACGTATGATCGTTAAAATCTTGTTGCTGCCTACCTTAGCGGCAATTGGCATTAATTTCGCCTCAATGAATGAAGAAACCTTATCCATTTTTATTTCCTCCCTATCTTCTCGCTCTTTCTGTAAGAGCATTTGTTGGAGTACTCGCTTGCCATCCATGTTACCATAGTCATAATGATCGATTAGATAAACACAAATACCAGCTTCTTTCGCTAATGCCTTTAAATGTTCATATTCATGAACAAGCTGTGGCGCCACTAAAACTACATCTGCACGTTGGATATATTCATAAACCTGATCCGTTCCAACAGATGCGATTTTGATATCAGCTCTGCCCATTTTTGATGCTTCTTCTCGCATGGCTTTTACCATAATACTTGTAGAAAAGCCTGTACAGCAACATAACAGAACATTCACATTAGCTCCTCCTCACCTTTATTATAGGGATATCCATCATATACTTGAAGTTAAGAAACTGCCACAAGTAAAGTGGCAGATATTAGCGAAAGATATCATCTTCCATCATCTTTGATTCTTCTTCTACGATTTGATTTAAAATACCTTTCAGTTGTTTGATACTCATATCTTTTTCAAAACGTTGTAAATTGTTTTTATCAAATACCAAAGCAGAAATGGTTTCATGAAATAAATGAATTTGATCATTTACCTCTTGACTCATACACATCAAAAATACATAACGCACTTGTTGCTTATGCCAACGTATGGGTTTAGGTAAAACAGCCACTGCCACAAATGGTGTTTCCATCATTGCCTTCATTGGATGAGGCATGGCGACCATATTTCCAAACTCAGTAGAGGCATATTGTTCTCTTTCTAAAATCGATTCCTCTAATCCTTTTGGTAAAGGAACAAATAAGGCACAACGAGTAATCATTTCATGAAGAACCGCTTCTTTTGTTTTTCCTTTGATATCTTTAAAAAACAGGTTTTCTTTAAAATAGGCATCTACAAAAGACATTTCCTCAGGTTCTTTTTTCAAAGCATCATAGACTGCCGCCGCATCTTTTCCATTTAAAAAATATTGTACCTGTATCACCGGTATAGAAGTAGTGAATGGGATTGGCACGGTAGATAGAATCAAATCATATTGTGTCTGATCTATGGTTTTTAATTTATATAATTCAATGACCGTTGTCTTATCTAAATAATCCTTAAAGCGTTGTTTTATTTTATATAATAATATTTGGGAACTTCCCGCCCCGCTTGCACAGACGATCAAGATATTTTTCTTTCTTTGATATTGTTTATTCACCCGTTCCATTGCAAGTGCAAAATGTAATGCAAGATAACCAATCTCAGCTTCACTTAATAAAAATGACATTTGTTCTTCAATTACTTGTGCGGCTAATACCGCAATTTCAAAAGCAGCCGTATTTTCCTGTTTGATTTCATCTAACAAAGGATTTTGTATCATCAAACCATAACGAAGGCGATTTAACATCGGTTGAAAATGCAATGCAAGTACGGTATATAATTCAAAGTCACTTGAAAAATCATAACCATATTGTATCATGATCGTTTTAAAAATCTTTTCTAAAAGCGTCTCTATTTCCTGGGTAATCGCATATTCCTTATGATACTGCATGGTCTTTTTTCCCATAAGGTGAATCGTAATATAGAAAGTTTCCACTTCCTCTAGATGAACATCAAAAGCCTCATTGATACGATGAATTAACTGCTGTGCAATCTGGTACTCTTTGTTTTGTTTCAATTCACCATAATCTAAGCTATCCTTAATTGGTTCGTGTATCCTTAACAAAGCAATGGAAATATGTATGATAAGATTTTGAAAGCCGATATCAGTTAAGCGGAAATCAGTCTCATTTAAGGTATCAAACAAAATATCTCGAATGCGACTTTGTTGAGCATCCATATGATTACGCTTTAAAAACAAATCATCCATGGTTTCCGTATGGAAAAAGTATTGTGAGATACAAGAACGTAAATGCATTTCACTACCTTCGATTTTCAACCCATGACCCGGCTTACTGATCAAATCAATATGAAAAAACTGTAACCGTTCTTTGACTTCCTTCATATCACTTTGTAGCGTAGAACGACTGATAAACATCTGATCTGCGATATCATCCAGTTTCACATATTCCTTCGTGCTTAAAAACAGCTTGATCAAATAGGTGATTCTATCTTCAGGATATACAGGTAATAGACGTTGTGCATCCTCTTCTTCCTTTAACAGCTTTGTGATCAAATCATAATATTTGTTTTCATCCACAACAACAAGTCGATAACCTGTACCATGTTTTGATTCGATCACGATACCATGGTCTTGGAAATATTGTTTATATTTTGCTAAATCATCACGAAGCGTACGTGCACTAATCGATAAACTTTTGATGATCTCTTCACTTTTCATATAATCATTTTGTTGCATCATTAATTTCACAAAGGGTATCATACGATTGTTTTTCATTTCTACCAGCCTCTTTCTCTTATATTATAACGGTTATAAGGAGTGAGTAAAGTGGAAATTCTTCCATTATTATCAAATAAAGAAAACCATACATTTACTTTATAATAGAACCTTTATTTGGAAAACTAATGTAAAACGTAAACACATTTTTATCTTTAGAATACTGATAATGACCTTTATTTCTGTTTACACATGCAATTACACTGGAAATTCCAAATCCATGACCCTCGCCTTTTTTACTTATGCTCATAGATGCTTCAACAGGTACTTCACTACAAGAATTTTTAATTTCAATGACGACTTCATCCATGCGTCTTCCTATCCAAAGATCGATCCATCCCTGTGTATCACAATTCTCTAATGCATTATCTAATAGATTACCGAAAATCGTAGCGATATCAAAGGGATCTAAAAAGTTAAGACTGTCATATATCTTTACACTTATCTTTTTCTGTTCCTCCTTCATTCGCATGATTTTTGTATTTAAAATATAATTTAAGGCCTCATTCTCTGTATAAATTACATCAGCTTCGCCAATCATACGATTGATTTTTTTAAGATATTCTTTTGCCGCTTCTATTTGGTGGTGATTCAAGTATTGTTGAAGTATCACGATGTGATTTTTTAAATCATGCCGTATTTTGCGATTATCCTCATAGCTGTCTTTTAATTGCTTATCCATCATGTTACATAAGCGTTCATTTAATCCATTGATTTGATCTAAAAATTCTTTTTTCTTTATTTTTATCATACTGACATAAAAATATAAAAACAGAAAATAAAAAGATAGCATCATCAATTCCTGTATGAAGAATTCATATGTAATTTCCATATGATGTTTTGTTAAAGAATAGGTGTTCAGTAAAAGCAGTATCTGATAAAAACAGCCAAGCAAAAATAACACTTTCCATTCTTTTTGATTTAGATCCGGTAAGCTCTGTCTCTTTTTTCTTATCAAACACATCGTTATGATACAAATCATCATGGAAAGAAATAAAGCTAACGCTGAATCTTGAGCACTGATCACACCATGTTGATATAAATAAACCAGTACAGTCAAAGAAAATAAATGAAAGGAATATATAAATTCCTGAAATATCAAGGGAATTAACAGTCGTTTATACAAACAGTCCGTATGACATAACACACCAAATAATAATCCTATCATTAACATAACGTCATAGCTATATTGTTCAACTACAGGTATCATTTGAGTGAGTGGATACAAGAAAACAATTCCGACATATACGATTTTATGAGCCCATTGTTTTTTACAATGTAAAAAAACATGGCATGCATAACAAACAGTACATCCTTCTAAAAGATAAAATAAAGCTTGGCATACGATAGCGACTTGAGTATTCATATCTATATCCTACTTTCCAACTTTTAACGCCTGATAAAGCGGTGTACGTAATCTTCTGCTCACAAAAAACTTATCTCCTTGACATAAGATCAGCTCTCCTGTTTTTCTATCAAAGCTACGAATTTTATGTATATTTACAATCGCTCCAGATTGAACTTTATAAAAGGTTGTATTTGGTACTTTCTCCATCATTTTTTTTATACTATCATAAGTCACGTATTCTGAACCATTGGTTTTTATTAAAACTTGATTACCTAATGTTGTTATCGATAAAATTTCATCAAGCTCTATAAATATATACCTCTTATCTTCATTACGAATGGCAAGCATTTGTTTCATTAATTCTGTTTTTAATGCTAATAAAACCTCTGGTAATACTTCTTCCCATCGCTCTTTTTCAATAAACCAAAATGCTTTAAACCGATAACCATCACTACTCAATGTTCCATAAGATGTCACAAAAATCAAATATATGTGTTCACCTTTTTGCTCTCTTAGTCGCTGGGCTACCATAAGACCATTTTCTTTCATATCTATATCAAGAAAATAAACATCATAAGTACACTTATAAAAGTTTGGATTAGTTTCTTCATATACATCAATCTCAAGTTGAGGAAAATAAGATAGTATAGCATTTTTCAACATTATTAGAAAATTCAGATCATCATCAACTAATGCAACTCTTATATTAGACATATACATCACTCCATATCTTTCTTCATTTTAAATATAATTTTATCACGAATTAAACTCAGGACATATCTTTTTTTAAAAGATATTTGACATTCCACAATTACTATTTACCGGATTTCATTAAAAAATGACCATATCTGTATGGCGATATGGTATCTCATTTTTATTTATTTTATAATAACCATAGAAATTCAAAGTCTCTATAATCAGGCAATAGAGATGCATAGTTTGCCTGTTCTATGCTGAGTTTCCAATAAGACATCATAAACAATGATGTAAGGAGGAGATTACTTTGAAAAAAATTATCACATCTGTTTTATGTTTAACTTTATTATTTGGAGCAGGATCATCCATCCATGCTGAGGAAACAAATGATCCTTATTCAATAGAAACACGTGATGCAACTATGGATCATGCTGTAGTTAGAAGTCAAACCTTTCAAGATATTGGACCACATCAATTTGTGAAAACAATTACAAAAACCGAAACTACCATACTTGGAGCAGCCTCTCCTTGGGGAGGGAGTATAACCTACAACATTTCTAAAGCTTATTCTTATCGCCAATATTCTACCAAATATAAGTATAAAACTATTGTTGATTACTATACAAGTAGTGGCCATTTAGCATACTCTAGAACATATACAGGTACGGTATCCGGATATTATATTGAAATGATATAAATCACAAAACATTGATGAGTGTCTAAATAGATTCCCATCAATGTTTTATCGTTTAAAGAAAGGAACATCATCTTATGGAATCATCTAAATCTACAAGAAAACTTAACTGTTTCATCCTTTTAGCTTCCATTGGTGCAGTAATAGTTAACGGAGTATGTTCTTATACAAAGATCACTTCTTTTGTGCCACTTACCTTTATCTTATTGTTTATATTTCAAAAAAATAAGAAACAAGAACTTCTTCAACTATTCTCAATGAAGAATTGGAAACGTCCATTTCTATATATAATTATCTGTATTTTATTTACATTTCTTTATATTTATCAAAACGCAAGTCAACTACCTCCTCTACTACTGATATCATTTATCTATTGGCTATTGATTCAAGCCTTTAATGAAGAATATGTGTTTCGCTATCTGTTTTTGACAAAGCTTCAAGGTTCAACCAAAAGCAAAGTTATAATAAGCTCTGTTTTATTTACACTGGTTCATTATATCTTTCCAGAGGAACTAACATCCATATCTATTTTTTTCTGGACTACTATGCTTTTTCGTTTTATGATTGGATTGATTCTTTGTTATTTTTATCTTCATCATCACTTTATTTATGAAATTACTATAATGCATTGTTTATCAAATATTTTTAATTTTTTTAATATTCATCGAATGTTTGACTATTTTATATTGCTTGTCTTTTTCATACTGTTTGAGAATAGAACATGGTTCTTTGATAGAATAAAAAAGATCAAAAATATTGCATCATGATATCTTCTTATTTACATTTTCTTTCAATGGATGAAATTTTTTTCATATATTTGAGTTTTTTTCTTGTAATTTCGAAAAAAATATCGTATGATATAGGCACTTGGGAGTGATTACTATGCATAACAAAGGATATTATTACTTTAGATAGTTCGTTATAAAGCCATATGATATGCATGGTTCTTTTTTCCTTTATAGCGAGTACACAAAAGCATCCGTCGATTGATTGATGCTTTTTTTATTAAGAAACCAAAGGAGGATGTAGAAATGATGATACATGTAGATTTAAAAGAAAACGGATACGACATCGTATTAGAACATGGTGCCTTATCCAAGGTTAAGGATCTTGTAGACCTAAATCGTAAAATTATGGTCATTACTGATGATGGGGTACCATTGGAATATGCTACCAGTGTTCTGGCACAATGCCAAGAAGGATATCTTCATGTCATTCCACAAGGGGAGGATTCTAAAAGTCTTTCCGTATTCAGTGAGATATGTGAGGAATTGATGCATCTACAGTTTTCAAGAAAGGATTGCATCATCGCCTTGGGTGGAGGTGTTGTCGGTGATTTGAGTGGCTTTGTTGCCGCAAGTTATATGAGAGGTATCGATTTTATACAGATCCCTACGACTACACTTTCACAAATTGACAGTAGCATAGGTGGAAAGGTTGCAATCAATTTAGCGGAAGTAAAAAATATCGTCGGTACTTTCTATCAACCAAAGAAAGTCATCATTGATTCGGATACACTTAAGACCCTTCCAAAGCGTCATTATATCAATGGATTGATCGAGGCTTTAAAGGCAGGTTTGATTTATGATGCTTCTTTATTTGAACTATTTGAAAAAGAAGATATCGATCAATATATAGACAGCGTGATTGAAAAATCGCTTTATGTGAAAAAAGATGTAGTAGAAAAGGATGAAAAAGAACAAAACTTACGCAAGATATTAAACTTCGGACATACGATCGGTCATGCGATTGAAAGCTATTATCACTTAAGTGATTATCTGCATGGAGAATGTGTCGCAATGGGTATGTTATATTTTATAGACGATGAAGAAGTCAAACAAAGAGTTTTGAATATTTATCGTAAGTTTGGCATTAAGGAAAGCGTCGCCTTCGATGTGGATAGCGTGTATGGTTTGTTGTGTAATGATAAAAAAGCAAGTCATGGAAAAGTCACTGTTGTGAAAGTGAAAGAAATAGGAAAAGCTGAATTAGAAGACATGAAGCTTGAGGATGTAAAAGCATTATTGAAAGGATAAGGTTATGAAAAATAGTATTGGAAATCATTTAACTATTTCTCTATTTGGAGAAAGCCATGGCGAGGAAATCGGTGTTGTCATAGATGGATTAGCACCCGGTATCCATTTAGATATGGATTTCATTCAAGGGATGATGGAGAAAAGAAAAGCGAAGGGAAGAATCAGTACCCAACGTAAAGAAGCGGATGAACTTCATATCGTAAGTGGCTTCTTTCAAGGTTATACCACAGGTACACCATTAACGATTCTAATTCATAATACAAACACACAAAGTAAGGATTATGAAAAAACAAAAAACAGATTACGTCCCTCTCATGCGGATTACACCGCTGATGTGAAATATCTTGGTTATCAAGACTATCGTGGTGGTGGTCATTTCAGTGGTCGTTTAACTGCTCCACTTGTTGCGGCAGGAGCAATCGCAATGCAGATCTTAAATGAAAAAGGGATACAGATTGCGACACATATTCAAAAATGTAATCGTATCGAAGAAGCTCGATTTTCTAATGATGAAGATACGCTTCTAAAAGAAATCGCTATGGTCAATGAGCGTGCATTTCCGATCATAAACGAAGAAAAAGGAAAGGAAATGATTGCGTTAATCGAAGAAGCCGCCAATGATGGAGATAGTGTTGGAGGTATTTTGGAAAGTGTCATTATCAACATGCCGGCAGGTATCGGAGAACCAATGTTTGATTCCATAGAAAGTAGATTATCTCATCTATTGTTCGCTGTTCCGGCAATCAAAGGAGTAGAATTTGGATTAGGCTTTGGTTTCAGTGACTTGTATGGTAGTGAAGCAAATGATGCGATCTATTATGATGGATCTGTCAAAACAAAAACCAATCATAATGGAGGTATCAATGGTGGCATCAGCAATGCAATGCCGATCACGATCAGAACGGTCGTAAAACCTACGCCATCAATTTATAAACAACAAGATACGATAGATAAAGAAACTCATGAAGCTGTGAAGCTAAACATTGAGGGTAGACATGATCCAGCGATCATTCATCGTGCTCGAGTTGTTGTGGATAGTGTATTAGCACTTGGTATTTTAGATCTTATGATGGAAAGAGAAGCAACTCTTTCTATGCGTCAAAAATAAATATAAAGAAAAGGAGAACATCGTATGATTATCACAATGAAGAAAGATGCAACAAAACAAGATATTGAAAATGTCATGAAGACATTAAAAGACCGTGGATTAAAAATTCATGAAAGTATTGGAGAAAACTACAATGTATTTGGTGTCGTTGGAGATACTTCTCAAATCGATCCGAAACGAATTGAGGCAAATCCTCATGTAGAAAGCGTTGTTCGTGTTTCCAGTCCATATAAAAAGGCAAGTAGGATGTTTCATCCCGAGGATACTGTCGTAGATGTCAACGGTATTAAAATCGGCGGACGTGAAAAATTGGTTGTCATTGGAGGACCTTGTTCCGTAGAGGGAAAAGATATGATCTGTCGTCTTGCACAAGAAGTAAAAGATGCCGGTGCTGTCATGCTTCGTGGCGGTGCTTATAAGCCTAGAACAAGTCCTTATGCATTTCAAGGTATGGGAACAGAAGGTATTCTGGCAATGGCAGAAGCCAGAGAAAAAACCGGTCTTCCTATTGTTACCGAGTTGATGAGCGCAGATAAATTGGATGAATTCGTGAAATACGTAGATGTCATTCAAATCGGTGCTAGAAATATGCAAAATTTTGATTTATTAAAAGCTGTAGGTAAAACGCAAAAACCGGTTCTATTAAAACGAGGACTGGCAAATACCATTGAAGAATGGATCATGAGTGCAGAATACATCATGTCCGAGGGTAATCCGAATGTCATGTTGTGTGAGCGTGGTATCCGTACCTTTGAACCATACACAAGAAATACTTTGGATCTAAGTGTTGTACCTATCATTAAAAAGAAAACACACTTGCCGATCATCATTGATCCAAGCCATGCGACCGGAGACTGGGAATTGGTAGAAAGTGCATCCTTAGCAGCAATCGCAGCAGGTGCTGATGGATTGATCATTGAGGTACATGATTGTCCGGAATGTGCATGGAGTGATGGTGCACAATCATTGAAACCCGAAAAGTTCAAGGAAGTCATTCGTAAAGGAAAGAAAATCGCCGAGGTGATCGGGAGGGATATGTAATGAAGGCTAAGATCACACCTTCTAAAGTTTCCGGCTGTGTTACCATACCGCCAAGTAAAAGCATGGCTCACAGAGCTATCATAAGTGCCTCTCTTGCGAAAGGAACCAGTATCATCGATAATGTAGATTACTCAAAGGACATTTTAGCAACCATCGAAGGTATGCAATGTCTTGGCGCAAAGATCACAAAAGAGGAACATCGAGTGATCATCAAGGGTATTCAGGAATTTCATTCTCATGAGAAAGAAGTTTTCTGTAATGAATCCGGCTCAACCTTACGCTTTTTCATCCCTATCTTTTCCTTATGTAACCAGCCCTTGACCTTCACCGGCGCCGGAAGATTGATGCAACGTCCGCAAAAAGTTTATCAAGACATATTCCATGAACAAGGATTGCCTTTTATACAAGATGAACAAGGAATTCATATCGAACAGTCTTTAAAATCTGGAGATTATACCATACAAGGTAATATTTCATCCCAATTCATCAGTGGTCTGTTGTTCACCTTACCTTTATTACCACAAGATAGCAGAATTCACATCATAGAGCCTTTTGAATCACGTTCTTATGTTGATTTAACATTAGAAATGCTTGCATATTTTGGCGTAAAGGTTTCCTATGAGGATGATACGACCTTGTATATTGCGGGAAATCAAAGCTATCAAGCAAAAGATTATCGTATTGAAGGCGATTTTTCTCAACTTGCTTTCTTTGCGGTTCTTGCGGCATTAAATCATGATCTGAATATTCTTGGCTTACGCCACGAATCACGTCAGGGAGATAAAGCCATCTTACAAATTTTAAGAGATTTCGGCGCAACCATTGAAGAAATAGAAGATGGGTATCATATCGCAAAAAGCGAGCTACATGGATGTGATATCGATCTTGCGAATTGTCCTGATTTAGGACCGATCTTAACTGTATTGGCAATGTACGCAAAAGGAAATACAACGATTCATAACGCTGAGCGATTACGCATCAAAGAAAGTGATCGCATTCAGGCAATGGAAGACGAGTTACACAAATTCGGTGTGGATATCAGCTCTACAGAAGGAGAAATCTTTATCACCGGAAAAAATCAATATGCATGTATGGATGAGTTATCAGGTCATAATGATCACCGTATCGTCATGGCTCTAACGGTCGCATTATTATGTAGTACAACAGGTGGTTCGATCGAAGAAGCGCAAGCCATTCATAAGAGCTATCCTTCCTTCTTCGAAGATATCAAAAAGCTCCATGGAAAGGTGGAAATACAATGATTTCAAAAGATACAAAGTTTCTGATCGTTGGATTGGGATTGATTGGTGGAAGCTATGCAATGGGATTGAAAAAAAACGGTTATCATGTAGATGCCATAGAAATCAATCAATTAAGCATTGATTATGCATTGAAACATGATATCATCGATCGAGGTTCTACCTTTGATATCGAGTTGATCCAAGAAGCTGATATCATCATTATAGGACTGTATCCGAATATGAGTGTAGATTGGATCGCCACATACCAAAAATATTTCAAACCAGGTGCCCTGATCACTGATGTTGCAAGTGTGAAAACCGGTGTTGTAAAACCAATTCAAACGATGATACGAGATGATGTCGAATATTGTAGTTCTCATCCTATGGCAGGTAAAGAAGTCAGCGGTGTAAAATTCGCAGATGATGCCATTTTCCATGTCGCAAATTTCATCATTCTCCCAACAGAGAAAAACACAAAAGAAGCAATCGATACCTTACGGCAATTTGCTTCTATCTTAGGCTTTAGTAATATCTCAGAGTTAAGTGTTGAACAACATGATGAAATGATTGGTTTTGTATCACATCTAACGCATGCTATCGCCGTATCGTTGATGAATACAAATGATAATACTCATTTGGTAGAATATACAGGAGATTCCTTTCGTGATCTGACTCGTATCGCAAAAATCAATGAAAACCTTTGGAGCGAGGTATTCTTCCTTAACAAAGAAAACCTGATTCGAGAAATCGATGCCTTCACAAAAGAGGTAGATAACCTAAAATCTAAATTATTAAACAATGATGTAGAGGGATTAAAGGAATTATTTATTCAATCTACCGCAAGAAGAAAACTATTTGATAAGTAAAAGCAACAAACTTCATCCCTTGATATCACGATGAAGTTTGTTGCTTTTTTATCTAAGAAAGAACTTCAGAAAAATCATCTTACTTTATTTGAGTTAAACCATCGTAACACCACAACACCGATGGCAATTCCAATAAAATAGAAAAGAATATCACAGATATCAAATATCCCTCTATGAAATATAACCTGTAATATTTCTATCACAAAAGAAAGTATGACACAGATCAACACATTAATCTTTACCTTTGCAACGAAAAAGCTATGAATAGTTATCAGTGGAATAAAAATACCTACATTAAATATAACAATCACAATATCATGCCAATTATTGAATTGATTAATGATATCTAAAGGATTTAAATTAACAATAGCTTCATTCTGATAAGGACGTGCAAACATGCAACATAAGAATAAAAGATAATATATGATAGTAATCATATATTTATCGGTTTTTTCTAACTTATCAAAAAAGAAAACTAAGATTTCATACCACAAGAATAATTGAATAAACAAACTTATTATATATCCTTTAAAACCAAAATAATTGATATAATCCAATAAATGCATAGTTACTAAATAATTAAACCCTATTGTAAGTGGTATGCTTATAACAAATAAGCATACCTTTTTCAATCTTCTATTTGACATAACCAGTCATATCCATAGGATTATAGTATGTAGATGTATCACCATATGCATCAGCAAAATACATATCATACTGTGATCCTTTACCAGTTGAATAATACCATGTCTGCTCCCCTAAACCATATTGATGCACGACATTAACATTATAAGCATTATAGATGTTGTTATAGATAGTTGCAGTTTGTCCTTGTCCATAAAAACTTTGTAAGCTTGCTTTTCCTACACTACCGGTTCCACTCCATGTCATAAGCTCTGAAGCAGCTGAAATTGATGTCATACTAGCACAAATAACACATAAGAATAATAAAACTTTTAACTTTTTTAACATATTATTACCCTCCAGTCACAAATATTTTAACATATTTTTTAAAATCTACCGCAATAAGAGAATTATTTGATGAGTAAAAATCACCTTACTTTATTTGAGTTAAACCATCGTAACACCACAACACCGATAGCAATTCCAATAAAATAGGAATATCATAGATAGCAACACGTTTTTTCAATCTTCTACTTAACATGATCAATTATTTTCATGGGATATCATTCCCCTCACAATAGCAAGTTCATAATATTTTATAGTAAAACAGACTTTCAGTATAGACTTTGTCAAATCATACAAGACAAAATCGATTGTAAAATCTCATATAACCATGTAAAATAAATACGAAAGAAGGAATCTTATGAACGACAAAACACTATTTAAACAAGAAGTGAAAGGTATCAGCATTGCTTTATTGATTTATATATTAATACCTGCATTGTTATCTTTTCTATTTGCGACAATTTTATTCGCATGTAATTATCCGGAAACAGAGACCGCTATGATTTCAACGGTATTAAGTATGGTAACAGCAGCAATCTTTATTCTTCAACACTATACAAAGAAATTTCAAATAACATTACCTCTTAACAAACCAGAACCCTCTTTTACGTGGCATGTATACTTACGCTATGCCGTTTTCGCACTTGGCATCTTTTGGGCAATGGATATCGCCTTTTCACTCTTTTCTTTCCTGATGCACTCTTATGTGCAATTTGCGACACCTGATTTTACTCCCAATGGTTCTTTTATCTATCAGTTATTTGATGTTGGTTATTCCATTCTTTTTGCGCCTATCTTTGAAGAATTTATTTTTCGAGGCATGATGCTTACCAAACTTCAAAAGTATGGCAATCGATTCTCTATTTTGGTCGTTTCCCTTGTCTTTGCTTTATTCCATGGTAATCTTCCCCAGAGTATTCCAACCTTTTTCCTTTCCATCGGTCTATGTATCATGACCTTACGTTCTAAATCTATTTATCCTGCGATACTTACACATATCATAGGAAACACAGTTGGCATTCTCTCTATGGTCATTTCACAAGTGATCTACATCATGTTATTAAATGCTATAATCGTCGCTATCATAATATGTGCTATCGTATTAGGTATCACTTATATCAAAAAACATGGCATACCAAAAAAGGATCCTGAATCACCAAAGGTTTATGAATTCTTCACAAATTGGGCCAGTATCCTATTATCCTTTTATCTTATATTAAATATGATTGCGATGATAAACCTCTGATAGATACAGTAAGTATCTATTTTTTGTATACATCTTACGATTATGGTTTATAATGAACTTAGGTGATCATAATGGAAACAATACTTGAATGGAGTGCTTGGACAATGAATCAACCAAAACCTTATGGTATTTTTCATTTGTGCATGCTATTCATTGGAATTCCTATATCAATCTTTCTTGCCTATCATACAAGGAAATTATCATTACAAACACATCATAAACTGTTATTCTTACTAGGACTCTTACTGATACTATCGGAAATTTATAAACAATTATTTCATTTTTACATTAGCGATCATCATACCTATGATTGGTGGATCTTTCCCTTTCAACTTTGTTCCTTACCTATGTATCTTTCTATCTGGATTCCCTTCCTTCAAAAGCCATCCAATCAAAGAAAAACAGAAGCATGGTTAATGGATATCTGTTTATTAGGTGGTTTTATGGCATTACTATTTCCATCAGGTATGATGCACTCCTATGTTATCTTAACCATGCATTCTTTCCTTTGGCATTTTATATTACTATTTATCGGTTTTCATATCGCTTTTTCAAGAACTGCCGATACCTCATATTCTTCCTTTTCTTTTGTATCAGTATGGTTTCTTATCAGTGCAAGTATTGCGACATGTTTCAATATCTTAATTCATACTTATGGCGATATCAATATGTTTTATATCAATCCCTATCAGCCAATATCACAACCTGTTTTCAAAAGTTTTGAACCTATTCTCGGTAGAATTCCGGTAATTATTTGTTATCTTATTTGCCTGCTACTCGGTTTATTCATTGTTCATACCTTGGTGCATGCGATCACAAAAAAAATAGATCCATGATATCCTCATGAACCTATCTCTCATCTATTCTTGATATGCCTGAATCTGTTGTATTAATTCTAATTTACTCATTCCTGTGATATTATCTTGATAAGATGTATCTATATTTGACTCTATGTTAAAAGTAACTTTTTTTCCTTCCTCATTTTCTATTGTCTGAGAATCTAGGTTATCTTCTTTAAGCCATTGAGCTTTTAATTGAGCAGTATCATTGGATAATTCAATCACAAATGGTGTACTTCCGGGATAATAAATCCCCTCATGCTCAACATTTAGAAATAACACATATTCTTTTTCTAGTTGAGGTTCCATAAAATCACCATCTAAAACAGTATAAACATTTGTATTTGATTCTGTCGCAGATTTTTTAATCAGACCACTTTCATCAACTACAGCATTATCATCAGTAACAGCTACTTCTCTGGAATACTTCTGTCCGATTTCAATCTTATTCGGACATTGACCTTTTACATGATCAGTAACGTGAAATTGATAAACTCTTCCCTCATCATAAAGCTGATAAAGAGAGGTACTTTCTAAGGTATTAACAGAGCGATAATCTAAGCTCTCATAATAACCTGTAACAATAATTGGAGCCACTTTTACCATTTCTTCTAGATTTTTTTGTATATCACGATCAGTATTGATAGTTACTTGTGCTATGTTATCTGTATTATTATTTGATGAACATCCGCTCATGAAGATTGCTAATATAGCACTTAGAATAATATAACCTTTCTTCATCTTATTTACCTCCATCATCATAGATATCACTCAGGATATTATCTCTTCCCTAACTACACATTAGCTCTTATTCACGAGCTTGTCAA
This sequence comes from Hoskinsella mucinilytica, assembly GCF_045223415.1. Taxonomy (NCBI): domain Bacteria; kingdom Bacillati; phylum Bacillota; class Erysipelotrichia; order Erysipelotrichales; family Erysipelotrichaceae; genus Hoskinsella; species Hoskinsella mucinilytica. The sequence continues at coordinate 26,326 of NZ_JBEQZJ010000040.1, forward strand.
CGCTTTTTAATATTAGTTTTCAAATAGATTCTTCCCATGAAAAAGCCTATCTCATTTATACTCTAGATAGGCCTGTGTTTTTGTTTTTTGATATATTCCATTACATCTGTTTCTTTTTCTGCGTGATTCATGATTTCATAAAAATTCTTATCATTAAATAAATCTAGTAATTGCGACATTGCGGTAATATGACTTTCGTTATCAATTGCAGAAAGCGTAAAAATATACTTGATAGGATCATGTTCTTTACTACCAAATGGAATAGGATCTTTTAACACAGTCAATCCCAATCCACATCGTAGAGCTCCTGAAGATGGTTTGGTATGTGGTAAAGCGATGTGTTTGGTAATGACAACATAAGGTCCTTCTGCTTTCATAATTCTTATAATCTCATCAATATAGCTTTGTTTTACGTACAGATGATCAATCATAGGCTGACCTGCTTTACGAATTGCATCTTCCCAATCCTTTGCTTCTACATGTAATTTTATAATGGAAGGATCCATCATATCAGCCAAAGAAATGCCTTGTACATTCTCCTCTTGTTTTACATCAATTTGAGAAAAATAACGTAGTAATTCTTGTTGAAGCTGACCTTCATTCTTGATTGACGCATGATGACGAATGATTTCAAGGATTGCATCGATATCCGGTTGCTTGGTAATTGCATTTCCCATTAACAAATAAACTTCTCTTGCGACCTGATAACGTTCCATAAAATTCATAACCGGCGAAACTTTCACGATAGGTACATCAGGGATATCAATATCTACCAGATCGCTTGTCGTGAATATGATATCAGCTTGTATTTCCGCATGAAGTGCCTTACTGGATTCCATTGGTGGTAAAAAGTGCATTTCCGGAAATAGATCACTTAATTCACTATACAAAATAGCGCTGCTACCGATACCATTTAAACATACGATCAAGGCTGTTTTTCTTGGTATGACTTCACTAGCCCGATTTTTAGAATAAATCACTGTAAAATGAATCGTCAAATAAGCAATTTCATCATCAGGAATATATTCACCAAATAAAGCATTGAACGGTTTCATCGTTTCTTTTACTAATTGAAACAGTTCAGGAAATTCTTCTTTTACTCTTTCCTTTAAGGGATTCACAATGGGAATCTTAAATAAGAGACGATAGTAAGCTGGTCGAAAATGAGAATAAAGCTTACGGAAAATATCCTCACTATCCTTATAATGGATTCCACTAAGGGATTCAAATCGCAGCATCATTTTCTCCACGATCTCAGCGATTACCAAACAATCACTTGTATCCTCTTCTACATTACCAACAGAAATACCAAGTACCCATGAGCTGATATAATATTGGTCAATGAGTGAAATATGTTCTGTATGTTTATAATGAGAAAGTAATTCTTTTGTGAATTGATATTCCTTCATACTGGTTAAACGGATAAGACTTTGAAGTCTATGAATTTCTTCATCCTCTTGTTGAAGCCCTGCCATTCGGAATTTCAATAAAGTAAAAATATAAATAAACTCGGTTAACCGATTTTCTATAAAACGAATTTGATATTTATCTGCCAATTCAATGATAACCAATCTAGAATATTCATAAAGATCTAAATGAAAATCATCAACAAACAAATCAAATACCTTCGTATTTTGTTCTTCCGCAAGAAAACAAATCACTAATTCCATCATATAACGACGGATTTCCAATTCACTTCCTACTAGATAATATCCTCTGGTTCGATTATTTTCAACCTTAATATGACTGGTTGCTAATTCCTGTTGTAGTTCTTTGAAATCAAGTAATGCAGTAGATCGACTTACCTTCAGTGCATCCACAATATCACTTTGTGATACATCAGGAAGATTTAAAAATAACATTAGATACAGATAAATCATACGTTCTTTTTTATTCATCACATAATATTTATCTTCCTTTGCCTGTGCCAATAATGCTTTTAAGGTCTTTTTGGTTTCTAATTCTATCATGACTTCACCACGATGAGCAATCGTAATTGGAGCTACGTCTTGATCCTCTAACATATGGTTTAATTTATCCATGCGATATGTGATTTGTCTTCGAGTCGCTCCGGTTTCTTTTTCGATTTCTTTCGTGGTAAGGAAAGACTTTTTCAGTAATAACCTCGTTAATATCAACAAATCGTTATCCATGAGAAAGACCTCCTTTTCTATATTATAAGATTTCTGTAACTACATTGTATTTGAAAACGCTAACAGATGCAAGTATAGAATTGTCTGATTTCTGTAGATGAAGTTGACAAAAATCAGACATTGTATGAAACAGTTATCAATAGCTTATTGATCTACATCTTGCAAGATACTCGTCTTATGTTATCATAAGTATCATGTGTGATTTTTGTAATCTGCTCTTACAAAAATAAACCTTACAATTACTTGAAAAAAGTCTCTTTCTATGTACCGCTCCAGTGTATGATTTTTGTTCACTTCACCTACAAAAGTTGAATATAAAAAGAATTGAAAGCGTTTTACTTTGGCATTATACTGTGGGTGTAGAAAGGTAACGGATCGATACGATACCTTACCTACCATGATTCAGGAGGTGAAAGCATTGTTAAATGAAATGACTGATGCATCCTTGATTCGATTGAATATCGAAGCGGATGACTGGCAGGATGCTGTCCGGAAAGCAGCTGCCCCACTTGTAGAAAACAACAAAGTCAAGCCTGGCTATGTGGATGAAATCATCAATGGTGTCTTGGAAATGGGACCCTATATCGTGATTACCAAACATGTCGCTTTGCCTCATGCAAGACCTGAAGCCGGCGCATTAGAAAGTGCCATCGGAATTGCGACATTAAAACATCCAATAGAATTTGGCAACAAAGACAACGACCCTGTGAAATACATGTTCACATTGAGTGCTACAGATAATATCAAACATCTGAATGCACTGGCTGAGATGGCTGGCCTGTTTGAAGAAAAAGAATTCTTCGACATGTTGGATGGGGCAAACGATCCTATGGAAGTAATGAACTACTTAAATAAGTAAAGGAGAAAAAAAGATATGTACAAAGCTCTAGTATGTTGTCGTGCTGGTATGGGTTCCAGTATGTTATTAAAAATCAAAGCTGATCAGGTAATCAAAGAAAATGATTATCCAATTCAAACAGAACATGGAAACTTAGATTCCTTAATGGGATTTAGCGGGGATCTTGTCATCACAATGGATGATCTAGCAACTGAATTGCACGATAAAGTGCCATATGCATTAGGCATCCGTAACATTATGGACAAAGCAGAAATGAAAGAAAAAATGGAAGCATTTCTTGCTACAAAAAAATAGGGATAAATAGAACGTATAGAAAATAACTAGGAGAGGAGAATATTATGTTAGATGCAATACTAGCGCAATCCAGAAATACTGCGCTAATTATGGGTTTGATCGCATTAATCGGTTTATTGTTACAGAAAAAATCTGCAACAGATGTTATGAGTGGAACAATGAAAACAGTAATAGGGTTTATGGTTTTCAATATTGGTTCCAACGCAATGTCTGCAGTTATCACAACTTTCAATGATTTATTTAATACAGGATTTGGTATCAATGGTGTTACCACACAGGTGGAAGTCGCAACCGGACTTGCCTTAAATACGTATGGTACAGAAGTAGCTATGGTTATGTTACTTGGTTTCGTTATCAATTTGCTTGTCGCAAAATTCACGAGATTTAAAGCTATCTTCTTAACTGGACAGCACTTCTTATACTTTGCATGTGTATTGGCATTAGTCTTTATCTCAAGTGGTCTTCCAATGCCAGTTACCGTCATTGGTGGAGGTATCATCTTAGGTTTCTGTGGTGCAGCACTTCCTTCTATGTGTCAACCTTTCATGAACAAGATCATTGGTGCTGATAATTTGGCAATTGGTCACTTCAACTGTATCGGATATGCCTTCTCAGGATATGTAGGGAAATTATTCTCAAAAGGCAATAAAGAACACAAAGATGCAAGTACCGTAAAAATGCCTAAATTCTTTGAATTATTCCGTGACTTTATCTTCTCTATCGCATTGTTTATGGTCATCTTATTCTATATTGCTGTTATTGCTTGTGTTGTAAATGGTCACATGGACTTTGTATTAGAAAAAGCAGGAAATGACATTTGGTTTATCTATCCATTCCTTCAAGCTCTTCAATTTGCTGCAGGTATGAGTGTATTGATCTATGGTGTTCGTCAGTTTATCGCTGAAATCACTGCTGCATTCGTTGCAATCTCTGAAAAATATATTCCAAACTCTAAACCAGCAGTTGACTGTCCTGCAATCTTCCCATTTGCACCAACAGCTGTATTGATTGGTTTCGTCGGTTCTTTCTTAGGTGGTTTGGTCGCAATGGCAGGTATGGTTATGATGGGTAGTGAAACCATTATGATTCCTGCTGCCGGTATCTGCTTCTTCTCTGGTGGTACTTGTGGTGTATTTGGTAACGCTTATGGCGGATGGAAAGGTGCTCTTGTAGGTAGCTTCATTGTTGGTATTGCATTAACTGCACTTCCATTGATCCTATATCCTGCATTTGCCGACTTAGGAATTTCCGGTGCATCCTTCCCGAACGTAGATTACAATATCATCGGTGCATTGTTGCACAAAGTCTTAAGCATCTTTGCTTAATCAATAAAACGTTAAGAACAAGGATTGCTTCCTTGTTCTTATTTTTAAGGAGAATCTATGACATTAAAAACAGCTATGAGACAGTCACCGCAAAAAGGACTACTCATTAAGATCGTCGAGAATCCTGCCATCGTTTGCATGGCAAAACAATGTGGCATGGACTTTGTATTTTATGATTGTGAGCATGGTGTACTACCTTATCGAACGTTACATGACCTTATGATATTGGGGAATCAAATAGAACTTCCCTCTATCGTAAGAGTCGCACAATTAGCTAGGGCAGACATCTCACAAATATTAGATTATGGCGCAACAGGAGTCATGGTTCCTATGATCGAAACCAAACAACAAGCGCAAAAACTTGTGGACTGGAGTAAATATCCACCTATTGGAAAGCGAAGTTATTCCGGAGGAGCGAATACAAACTATGGTCCAAGTGGTCATCACAAAGAAAATATGAACATGTTAAACGAGCGTACCATAACGATTGCACAAATTGAAACACTACAAGGTGTAGAACATATAGAAGAAATCCTCTCAGTAAAAGGATTAGATGCAATCATGATAGGTCCTTGTGATTTGGGTATTTCCATGGATAATCCAGACAATGTCATGCATCCTAAGGAAATTGCTTTGATCACTTCAGTAATGGAAGCATGTATTCATCATCATATAGCTTTTGGTATCATTGGTGGTACAGCATTATTACAATATTTCAAACAACATATTGACTTGTTTCTATCTGCCATCGATACCAATTTGTTAAAAGATGGTATCAAACAAGCTGTCAATATGTATGAAGATATGATAGGAGATAGAAAATGAAAGAACAAGAACAAATCAAACAATTCTTAACGATAGAGTCTAGTGAGTTAAATGCTTTTATTGAAACAATAGATGATGAAGCATTAATTCAAGCTAGAGATTTAATCTTAAACGCAGAGAAAAACAAAAATCGAGTTCATGTAACAGGAATCGGTAAACCAGGACATGTAGCCGGATATATCGCAAGCTTATTATCTTCTACAGGTACACCTGCTTATGAGTTACATGGTACAGAAGCAGTTCATGGAAGTAGCGGACAAGTACAAGAAGGTGATGTCGTTATCGCCATCAGCAATTCCGGTGAAACATCTGAACTTAAGGCAACCGTGGAAACATTAAAACGTAATGGCGCAAAAATTATTTCCGTCACAGGAAATCCTGAATCTTGGCTATCCAAACAAGGAGATGCATCATTGTTTGCCGGTGTGAAACAGGAAGGGGATAATTTGAATAAACCACCTCGTTCTTCTATATTAGCAGAAATCATCGTATTACAGTGTTTGAGTATTCTGCTTCAATATGAAAAAGATCTAAATCCGAAACAATATGTAAAATGGCATCCGGGAGGAAGCCTTGGTAAAAGCATTAAGGAAACCTTAAAGGAAGGAGAAACCGCATGAAATTAGAAGGTATCATTACACCGCTTGTCACACCTTTTGATGAGCAACAGAATATCAATTATGAAGCAACAGGTCAATTGATCGATCATCTGATTGCACATGGTGTCAAAGGGTTATTTATCCTTGGCAGCAACGGAGAGTTTCATGTATTAGATGACGATGAAAAAGTTGCATTCGCTGAGTATGTCATCAAAAAAACAAATCATCGTGTTCCCGTTTATGTTGGTACAGGAGGATGTTCTACAAAAGCAGTCATTGCATTATCAAAACAGATGGAAGCATTAGGTGCAGATGCTTTATCTGTCATTACCCCATACTTTATCGCACCTAGAGAGGAAGAATTAATTCAACATTATAAAATGATTGCGGAAAGTGTGAAGCTACCCATCATTTTATACAATATTCCAAAGAGTACAGGTATCAATTTATCAAAAGCCGTAGTTGAAGAATTAGCCGGCATTCCAAACATAATCGCAATCAAAGATTCTTCAGGTAACATGGATAACCTAAAGGATTATCTAGATGTCGCAAACCATCATGACTTTGAAGTATTGATTGGTTCAGATTCTAAAATGTTAGAAGCATTCAAAATGGGCGCTGTTGGAGCAGTCGCCGGAACAAGTAATTTATTAACAGATATTGATGTCGCTATCTATGATTGTTTCCTACAGGGTGACATGGAAAAAGCGTCTTATTATCAATCAGAAATAGAGCCTCTACGTAGTGCATTAAAGCTTGGTACGGTTCCATCTATTCTGAAAAAAGCTGTACATCTTGCTGGAATCCCTGTAGGGGATGCTCGTTATCCGGTTTGTCCATGTAGTGAAGAAACTACCGCTAAAGTAAAAGAAATGCTTGCGTATTACCATATGTAAGAAAGAAAGGAAGGAATCATGATGAAATCTTATACGATCCACTATGACAGAACAAATCTATTACTGAAAGGATGCAGCTATCTGATATTACTGTTGGTAGCCTTGGTATTGCTTGCCATATTACCGCTCAATCCTATTTCAATCTTTCTGGTCGCAACATTATGCTGGTTTTTTGGTAAAGCCACTGGTAGAGCATGGATTCGCTTTATGAAACATAAACCATTATGTATCCTAAAAGATACCAACATGGAAATTGCTATGCCTTGTGGTGATGGTAAGATCATGAACATCAAGGATATTACTTTTATAGAACGAAAGGTTATGCCTCATCGTATTCAACTTGTGATTCATGGAAAACATATCGAACATCCTAGTGGAGCATATTTGATCGATATCAATTATCCTTTCGCAAAACAACAGTTAGAAGAAATCAATTCCAACTTAAACGCATGGTGTAAAAAACATCAGCTTCAAGTAGAGGAAGTGTTTCAACAAAAGAAAGAGGTGCACTCTTGTGTATAAAGTATTACAGAAATTAGATGAAGTAAAAGCGATGGCAATCGTTCGTAGTGATTCCATTGAACGTGCTTGTGAGATAGCGGATGGTTTGATTGAAGGTGGAATTCCGGTAATGGAAATCAGCTTCACCTTACCCAACGCTAATGAAGTCATTCGTGCGTTACGTTTAAAATATAAAGATCAACTTCTGGTTGGTGCAGGTACTGTATTAGATAGTGAAACTGCTCGTCTTGCGATTTTGGCAGATGCACAATTTGTGATAGCACCTAATCTATCACTAGAGGTCGCAAAAACATGTAATAGATATTGTGTACCTTATATGCCGGGTTGTACGAGCATCACAGAAGCAATACAAGGTTTAGAGGCCGGAGCATCCATGATAAAAGCTTTTCCGATCTCTAACTTTTACGGATCTGACTTGATCAGTGTATTCAAAACACCGATTCCTTATATGCCAATACTCGCTAGTGGTGGAGTTAGCTTAGAGGAAATCCCGGTATGGATCAGCAAGGGGGCTGACTGTCTTGGATTCGGTGGTCTATTAACAAAAGGAACAAGTGGTGATATCGCCGCAAATGCAAGAAAAATTCGCAATGCCATCGATACCGCCTTACAGGGATAGAAAGAGGTATTATGAAAATAGAACAACATGCAACAAACATTAGAAAACACATTGTAGAAATGGTATATCAGGCACAAAGCGGACATCCGGGAGGATCTCTTTCTGCCGCTGATCTGGTAACGTATTTATATTTTGAAGAAATGGATATTACATCAAAGAATGTAGCCGGTATTGATCGTGATCGTTTTGTATTAAGCAAAGGTCATGCTAGTCCTTTATTATATGCCGTGCTTTGTGAAAAAGGACTATTACCTGAAGCTGAGTTGGCTACTTTTCGTCACATCAATTCCAGATTACAAGGACATCCCAATATGCATTATATCGAAGGTGTGGATATGTCTACAGGCTCTCTTGGTCAAGGTATCTCCGCAGCTGTTGGTATGGCA
>NZ_JBEQZJ010000041.1:0-33984 GCF_045223415.1 Hoskinsella mucinilytica
TTTTTTAAACATGTAAGCTTTTGAATACTATTTATTGTTTCTATGTAACGTCTATTATTCTACTACATAAATAGTCTAAATTCAATATAATTATTATATTTTTCTATTCTTTTATAGACTTAGTGGCAAACAATGAGATATCCTTGTGATGATAGCGGTTACCTTAATATATAAAAAAAGTAGCATTTCTTGAATTTTTCAAAGAATGCTACTTTTGTTTATGCTTTTTCTATATATTCTACAATCTTATCTCCCATTTGATCACATAACAATTTTGTTTTACCCGGTTCCATAATATCACCAGTACGATATCCATCAGTTAATGCTTGTGCAACAGCTTGTTCGATCATTTCATTTTCTTTGTCCATATCGAATGCATATTTCAGCATCATACCTGCTGCAAGAATGGTACCGATCGGATTGGCGATATTTTGTCCGGCGATATCAGGCGCAGAGCCATGAATTGGCTCATACATACCACGTTTGCTTTCTCCCAAAGATGCACTTGGTATCAAACCGATGCTTCCGGTAATCATACTTGCTTCATCACTTAGAATATCTCCGAACATGTTTTCCGTTACGACAACATCAAACTGTGCGGGATTCTTTACAATCTGCATTGCGGTATTATCTACAAGCATATCTTCTAAGCTTACATCAGGATATTCTTTTGCGACCTCATGCATGACTTTACGCCACAAGCGACTGGTATCCAATACATTTGCTTTATCTACGGAAATCACCTTATTGCCACGTTTTCTAGCTGTTTGAAAGGCCGTATGAGCGATACGTCTGATTTCATGTTCATAATAGCACATGTTATCTGTTGCATATAGCTCTCCATCCACTTCATAAGTTTTCTTTTCTCCGAAGTATACTCCACCAATCAATTCTCGTACGACCATAAAATCAATACCATTGGCTACGATATCCTTTCGAAGTGGGGAAGCATCCGCAAGCTGAGGGAAAATCTTTGCTGGTCTTAGATTTGCGTATAATCCCATTTCTTTTCGAATGCCCAACAATGCTTTTTCCGGGCGAATGGAAGGATCAACCTGATCCCACTTAGGGCCACCTACTGCACCTAATAAGACAGAATCACTATCTAGACATGCTTGTAAGCTTTCTTCCGGTAAGGATTTTCCATAACGATCGATGGCACAGCCACCTGCACAAACTTCGGTATAGGTAAACTCATGCCCGAATTTCTTTTCAATACATTGTAATACTTTGACTGCTTCCGCAACAATTTCCGGTCCGATACCATCTCCAGGTATCACTGCGATATTCTTTTTCATTTACTCTTTCCCCTTTCGAATGGCATTCATCAATCCGTTATTTTTCATAATGTTTTGGATGAAAGGTGGAAAAGGTGCTGCTTGATATACTTCGTTTTTGGTAATGTTTTTAATTTCACCGGTATCAAAATTGATTTCTACCTCGTCACCATCGACGATGGCATCACTTGCCTCAGCACATTCTAGGATTGGTAGCCCGATATTGATCGAATTACGATAAAAGATACGGGCAAAGCTTTTCGCTATGACACAACTGATACCACTTGCTTTGATTGCAATTGGGGCATGTTCTCTTGATGATCCACAACCAAAATTCCAACCTGCAACGATGATATCATCCGCTTTGATTTTATGAACAAACTCAGCATCGATATCACACATACAATGACTTGCCAATTCTTTTGGATCACTGGTATTTAGATATCTTGCCGGAATGATAACGTCTGTATCGACATTATCTTGATATTTATGAGCATTTCCTTTTGCCTTCATAGGTTTTCCTCCTTAATCCTTTGGTGCAGCGATCTTACCTTCAATGGCACTTGCTGCAGCTACTGCTGGACTAGCCAGATATACTTCTGATTCTACATGACCCATTCTTCCTACAAAGTTACGGTTGGTTGTCGCAACACAACGTTCTCCTTCCGCAAGAATACCCATATAACCACCTAAACATGGTCCACAAGTTGGGGTAGATACGACACAGCCTGCGTCAATAAAGATTTCCATCCATCCGTTTTTGATACATTCTTTGTAGATGCTTTGCGTTGCCGGGATAATGATGGCACGTACTCCCTTCGCCACATGTTTACCTTTTAAAATACGTGCTGCGGTTTCCATATCTGAAAGACGTCCGTTTGTACAGGATCCAATGACGACTTGATCAATGCGTACTTCATCGATTTCATCAATAGTCTTCGTGTTTTCTGGAAGATGAGGGAATGCGACCGTAGGTTTGATCTGACTCAAATCTAAATGATATACATTGACATATTCCGCATCATCATCTGCTTGATAAGTTTGGTAAGGACGATGAACACGTTCTTTTACATAGGCCTCTGTGATTTCGTCTACTTCAAATATACCATTTTTAGCACCTGCTTCGATTGCCATATTTGCCATACATAAACGATCGTCCATAGATAAACTTTTTAAACCGATACCGGTAAATTCCATAGAACGATATAAGGCACCATCCACACCGATCATACCGATGATGTGCAGAATGACATCTTTACCGCTAACATTTCGTCCAAGTTTTCCTCTTAGATCAAACTTAATCGCTTCTGGTACCTTAAACCAACATTTCCCTGTTGCCATACCGGCTGCCATATCTGTGCTACCAACACCTGTTGAGAATGCTCCCAATGCGCCATACGTACATGTATGAGAATCCGCCCCTATGATACATTCTCCAGGTCCAACGATCCCTTTTTCAGGTAACAATGCATGCTCGATTCCCATTTCACCTACATCATAGAAATGTTCGATATTTTTTGCATATGCGAATGTTCTACATGCTTTACATTGTTGAGCTGCTTTAATATCTTTATTTGGCGCAAAGTGATCCATGACCATCGTTACCTTACCCGGATCAAATACTTGATCAAATCCATATTTTTCAAATTCTTTGATTGCGACCGGAGATGTGATATCATTTCCTAAAATCATGTCCAAATTTGCTTCAATCAGTTGTCCTGCTTCTACTTTGTCTAATCCTGCATGTGCTGCCAGAATCTTTTGTGTCATTGTCATTCCCATAACGTTATGCCTCCTCACTAGCTCTTCTTTGTGCTACTGCTCTGTTTAGTGCCGCAAACAATGCCTTTACACTGGATGTGATGATATCATCATGAATTCCTACACCCCATTGATCGATATTTCTACAATCATTTATTTTTACATAAGATACTGCCTTAGATGTAGATCCTTTGCTTAAAGAATGCTCTTTATAATCCATAATATCAAAGGTCACATTCAAGTTATCACGTAATGCATTACTCACTGCATCCAAACGTCCGTTTCCCATTCCTGTAATGGTTTTTTCTACACCATCCGCAAGTATGCTTAACTCACAGATAAAGTTTTCTTGTTCTCTTTTGAAATGAAAGTCTTTCATCTCATAAGGAACATTGATGTTACGATATTCTTTTTCAAATAGATCCTTTACCTCATTTGGTAATAATTCTTTATGTTGCTTATCACTGATATCTTTCATGAAATATCCGATCTCTTCTCGCATTTCATTTGGTAATTCATATCCATAGTATTCTTCTAGCATGAATGCTACCCCACCCTTACCGGATTGAGAATTGATACGAATCACATCTGTTTCATATACACGCCCTACATCTCTTGGATCGATTGGCAAATATGGAACAGTCCAATGTTGTGGATCTTTTTCTTCTCGATGATGCATACCTTTCGCAATCGCATCTTGATGTGAACCGCTAAATGCCGCAAAGACAAGTTGCCCTGCATATGGTTGACGCATCCCGACTTTCATACGAGTTACCGTTTCATATACCTCCACGATATGTGGCATATTACTAAAGTCTAGTTCAGGATCGATACCCATAGAATACATGTTCATAGCTAAGGTAATGATATCGACATTACCGGTACGTTCCCCGTTTCCAAATAAGGTTCCTTCAATGCGATCTGCCCCAGCTAGAATGCCCATTTCGGTATCCGCAACACCACACCCACGATCATTATGTGGATGCAAAGATACGATGACATTTTCACGATAGTTCATATGCTTACACATATATTCAATTTGACTGGCGTATACATGTGGCATTGACAATTCTACAGTGACCGGTAAATTGATGATGACCTTTTGATCTGCGGTTGGTTTCCAAACATCCAACACAGCATTGCATACTTCTAATGCATAGTCGATTTCAGTTCCGGTAAAGCTTTCTGGTGAATATTCAAAGCGATAATTTCCACCATCTTCTTCACTTAGCTGTTTTAATAGCTTTGCGCCTTCTACAGCAATTTGCAGGATATCCTCTTTTGACTTTTTAAACACCTGTTCTCTTTGCGCATAAGAAGTGGAATTATATAGATGGATCACAGCATTCTTTGCGCCCTTCACAGCTTCAAACGTTTTTCTGATGATATGTTCTCTTGCTTGGGTCAATACCTGAACAGTGACATCATCCGGTATCATATCTTCTTCGATCAACGTACGTAAGAATTCATATTCCGTTTCTGAAGCTGCGGGAAAGCCTACTTCGATTTCTTTGAACCCAACTTCAACCAATAGTTTGAAGAACTCTATTTTTTCTTCTAGACTCATTGGAATGATCAAAGACTGATTACCATCTCTTAAGTCTACGGAACACCACTTAGGTGCTTTTTCAATGTATTCCTTTTTTGCCCATTCCATACAAGTTTCAGGGGGCATATAATACTGTCGTTTGTATTTTTCAAATCCTTTCATAACAATATCCTCTCTTTCCTTTTTTAACAAAAAAGCTTTCGCCTCTAAAATAACATTAGAGACGAAAGCTTATACTTCCGTGGTACCACTCTGATTGATGAAATTATCATCCACTTACATATCCCATGAATATGTTCTCGCTTGATAACGGACGAGTATCCGATGACGTTTACTAATGCATTCACGTTCAGGTCATAGCTTACGGGTGAGTAGATTTTTTGATTCACATGCCTTTCACCAACCGGCAATTCTCTACGGTGCAATGTCCAAAATCTAGTCCCGATCTTTGCTTTTGTTACTGATAATAGAATAAATCAATTTGTGTAAATTGTCAACCCGTATTTCAATTTTAAATCATTTTATTTTCTGAAAATATTTTCATTTCATTTCCTACATTAAAAAAAAGAAAAAAGTACCTGACATTGAGGTACTTTACTTGAATGCATTTTTGAATTTTTCAAATGGGCTTTCATGATCCTTTTTACTGCGTATTTTTTCATAAAGCTCTTTTTCATCACGATTCAATTTTGTAGGAATCTCAATCTTGACTTCTACATATTGATCCCCTTGAGCCCCACGCATAGATTTGACACCTTTTCCTTTCAGTCGGAATTGTTGTCCATATTGTGTACCTGCCGGAATGCTTAATTCCACATCTCCATATACCGTAGGTACATCTACTTTACAACCTAAGGTTGCATCTAAGGCACTGATTGGTATCGTGATACGAATATCGTTTCCATCACGGGTAAATTGTTTATGGCGTCCTACTAAGATTTCAATATACAAATCTCCATTAGGTCCACCATTGACTCCACGTTCTCCTTTATTGGCAACACGTACTTGTTGACCGGATTGAATTCCTGCAGGAATTTTTATATTCAGTTTTACACGTTTATGTTCGTAGCCTTTTCCATGACATTTATGGCATTTGTTTGCAATGACCTTACCTGTCCCATTACAATCCGGACATACGCTTTGACTTTGGAAAACACCGAATGGTGTACGCTGTTGCGTAGTGATATGTCCTGTCCCACCGCATCGACTACAGCCTTTGATATCAGACTTGCTTCTAGCACCAGTTCCATTACATTCATCACATTGCTCATCTACATCCACACTGATTTCTTCTTCTTTGCCAAATACCGCATCCATAAAATCAATGCGCATCTGCATAAAGCGATCATCGCCTTTTCTTGGACCATTTGATTGTCTACGACCGCCATTGCCGCCGAAACCTCCGCCAAAGAATGAACCGAAGATATCAGAGAAATCTCCGAATCCTTCAAAGCCTTGACCGCCGCCAAAGCCACCGGCACCATCCATACCGGCAAAACCAAATTGATCATAGGTTGCTTTTTTCTGTGGATCACTCAACACTTCATAAGCTTCATTTACTTCTTTGAATTTTTCCTCAGCACCCGGTTCCTTGTTGACATCCGGGTGATATTTTTTTGCCATCTTACGATAAGCTTTTTTTATTTCATCGTCACTTGCACCCTTTTGCAAGCCTAAGACTTCATAATAATCTCTCTTATCACTCATATCGGATCACCTTCCTACTTTCCAGACGATATCTAAACTACAATCACGTATCCCCCAAACATACGGACATGTCGCATTGCAGTTTATCCATACCGGGTTCTATTTTATCATACTTTATCTTTAGTGTCATACCACAACATACAAAACCTAGCGCAAGCACTAGGATTTGTTGTTGTTCGTCGTTTTATTTCTTTTCTTCGAATTCTGCATCTACAACGTTATCATCGTTTGCATTTCCTGCATCTGCACCAGGGTTACCTGCTTGTTGCTGATACATTTGTGCACTAGCTGCCTGAGCTGCTTTTTCCAAAGCTTCCAGTTTTGTCTTTACAGCTTCCATATCATTTTCATCTAATGATTTTTGTAGATCATCACGTAATTTCTGAGTTTCTTCTTTCTGATTTGCATCGATCTTATCACCATTATCAGCTAACATAGAGTCAATCTGAGCGATAAAGCCTTCTGCACGGTTACGTAAATCGATTTCTTCTTTACGTTTTTCATCTTCCGCTTTGTGTTCCTCAGCTTCACGAACCATACGATCGATTTCATCATCGCTTAAACCACTTGTATTCTGAATGGTAATAGATTGTTCTTTTCCAGTACCCTTATCTTTTGCGGATACGTGAACGATACCGTTTACGTCAATATCAAAGGTAACTTCGATCTGAGGTACACCACGGCGTGCAGGAGCAATGCCATCTAACTTGAACATACCCAATTCCTTGTTGTCATTTGCCATTGGTCTTTCACCTTGTAGCACACGGATATCTACAGCAGGCTGGTTATCAGCAGCTGTTGAGAATACTTGAGATTTACTTGTAGGAATGGTCGTATTACGTGGAATCAATACGGTCATAACGCCACCCATTGTTTCGATACCTAAGCTAAGTGGTGTAACGTCTAGCAATAATACATCCTTGACATCACCTTGAATAACACCACCCTGGATAGCAGCACCCATAGCTACAACTTCATCAGGGTTTACAGAACGGTTTGGTTCTTTACCTAATACGCTCTTTACCGCTTCCTGTACGGCAGGGATACGAGTAGATCCACCTACCAACAATACTTGGTGAATATCATTCTTTGTTAGACCAGCATCCCGAAGTGCGTTACGAACAGGTTCCATCGTACGATCTACCAAATGTTTTGTCATTTCATCGAATTTAGCACGAGTTAATGTTGCTTCAAAGTGTAATGGCCCATCAGCACCAGCAGAAATGAAAGGAAGTGAAATCTGTGTTTGTACCATACCACTTAAATCTTTCTTTGCCTTTTCTCCTGCTTCTTTTAAACGCTGCATTGCCATAGCATCTTTTCTTAAATCTACACCGTTTTCTTTCTTAAAGGTGTCAACCATCCAATCAACAACTACGTTATCGAAGTCATCTCCACCTAATTTTGTATCTCCGTTGGTAGACAATACTTCAAAAGTACCATCTGCAAGCTCAAGGATAGAAACGTCGAATGTTCCACCACCTAAGTCATATACAAGAACCTTTTGTTCTTTTTCTGTTTTATCAATACCATAAGCCAAAGCCGCAGCTGTTGGTTCATTGATGATACGTTCTACTTCTAAGCCGGCGATCTTACCAGCATCTTTTGTTGCCTGACGCTGAGAGTCATTGAAGTATGCAGGTACTGTGATGACTGCTTTTTCTACTTTTTCACCTAAGTAATCTTCTGCATATCCTTTCAAATACTGAAGGATCATGGCACTGATTTCCTGAGGTGTATATTGTTTTCCTTCTAATTCTACTTTTTCATTTGTACCCATCAAACGTTTGATAGAGCTTACTGTATTTTTGTTTGTGACTACCTGACGTTTTGCTGCATCACCAACGATACGTTCTCCATTTTTGTATGCTACAACTGATGGTGTTGTACGATTTCCTTCCGGATTTGTAATAACCTTACATTCTCCACCGTCCATAACAGACACACAGCTGTTTGTTGTTCCTAAGTCGATACCAATAATTTTACTCATAATTGTTTCCTCCTTTATTCGCTTACTTTCACAAGCGTTGCACGTAATACACGATCTTTTAACATATATCCTTTTTGTAATACTTCAATTACCATACCAGGTTCTACGCCTTCTTTGCTTTCCTGCATCAAAGCCTGATGGAAGTTAGGATCAAATGGCTGATCCATTGCCTCGATTTCCTTGACACCTTCCACTTCCAGAATATGCACCAGCTGCTGGTAGATCATTTCAAATCCTTTCGCATAGTTCTTTATGTTAGGATCATCTACCTTCACATCCAATGCACGTTCTAGATTATCGATGACAGGTAACACCTCTGTGGCGAAACCTTGAATACGGTATTTTCTTACATTATCGGCTTCACTTTGTAGACGTTTCTTTAAGTTTTCTGCATCCGCATAAGCCTTATAGAAAGCATTTTTACTAGCTGCAAGCTCTTCTTTTAGCTTTGCATTTTCTTCTTCAAGCTCTTCGATTCTTTTTTTCTTTCCGAACTTTGCACTTTTCTTTTCTTCTTTTTTGTCCTCAGCAGTTTGTTCCTGTGTTACTTCTTCTTCCATCGCTTCATTTGTTTCTGTTTCTTGCTGGGTTTCTTCATTGACTACATCTTTTTCGTTTACGTTTTCTTCCTGCATGTTGACCTCCTATTGATTTTCTTCTTTGTATAAGTCTTCAATTACTTTACTCATATATTCCATCAAGGCGACCACACGATTGTATTGCATCCTGGTCGGGCCGACGATCATCAGCTCACCCTGTTCTTCCTCATTCAACTTGAATTTACTGCTGACAACAGCAACATCATCAATCTGAATCAAGTCATTATCTCCACCGATTTGAATTGCGACATTGCCATCATGATTGGCAATTTGACGAAATAAGCTGCTATCCTCTAGCATCTTCATCAATTCTTTCAGCTTTTCGATATCTGCGAATTCTGGCTGATAAAGCATATTACTTTGTCCACTGCAATAAACATTGTCACTTGCAAATTTCATGAACGCATTGACAAATGCTTCAAACAATACCTCATGCCTTGCGACATGACTTGCTAATAGTGGTTGTATTTCTTTCATCTTTGCAACGACCTCACCGATCGGTGTACCGCTTAGCTTATCATTCAACAAGTCACAACAGGTCTTGATATCATTGACACCCACATCTTGCCCAAAATGGAACGTCTTATTCTCGGTATGTCCATGATCTGTAATGAATATCGCAACTGCGCTTCTTTCATTTAAGGGAACCAATTGAATATGTTGTAATGTCTGATACTTACTATCGGGACCTAATACGACAGATGTTAAGGATGTCATTTGTGATAAGATATCACAGCTTTTCCTAACGATCTCTTCAAGGGAATAATGACGTTGTGTAAACACTGCCTGTAAGGAATGCTTGATTCCTTCATCCAGTTGTTTCTCCATTAGATGTTCAACATAGAAACGATATCCTTTACTACTTGGGATCCTTCCACTTGAAGTATGTGTTTTTTCAAGAAGTCCCATTTCTTCAAGAGCAGCCATTTCATTTCGAATGGTGGCACTGGAACAAGTGAAATCCAACAAATCCATCAGACGTTTTGATCCAACCGGTTCCGCCGTTTTGGTGAACTCATCTACGATTGCTTTGAAAATCGCCACTTGTCTTTCCGTCATCGCTGTTTCACTCCCTTCTAGCACTCCATCTCTATGTCTGCTAATAGTATATGACAATATTTTAGCACTGTCAACCTTTTAGTGCTAAAATACTGAAAAATAATGAAAAAGTGCTTATCATAGGCTCTTATCCCAAAAAAAATCTAATAAAAATCTTCTTATATAAAAGGAAAGGCTTTATCATTGCAGAATGCTTCTATATTTTATATACTATGGTTATCCATGAGATAAAAAAATACATATACTAATAGATAGAAGAAAGAAGGTTTTTATATGAATACGATAGAATGGAAAACAGATATCCATATTCTTGCAGGAACGACCCTGAAAGATCAAACACAAAAGGAAGACAACAATATGGCACTTCATACAGGCGGTGATGTCAATGCCATCATCGGCAATCGAAAACAATTATGTGCAAGTCTTGGCATAGCATTAGATCAGTGTGTCTTTGCACAACAAACCCATAGCGATCACATTCATTGTGTTACCAAAGAAGACATTGGAAAAGGCGCAATGACACAAGCTTCTGCCATTGCGGATTGTGATGCCTTATATACAAGAGAAAGTAATCTACTGATCGGAGTCTTTCATGCGGATTGTGTACCTGTTTTGTTATATGACCCCATCGAAAACATCATTGCGGCCATTCATAGCGGATGGCAAGGTACGGTAAAGGAAATCACCCGTAAGACATTATTGCACCTCATCGAAAAAGAACATGTGGATCCAGCAAATGTAAAGGCCTATATCGGACCTGCCATCGGTTATCGAAGCTTTGAAGTAGGTAAGGATGTCTATCAACAGATCGAACAAATGAGTTTTGATACAAGTAGCTATCTTACTTATCTTGGCAATGAAAAAGCTTTGGTGAATCATCGAGGATTAAACAAACAAATGCTATTAGATCTCGGTGTTCCAATGAGTAGTATTACCATCAACAAATCAGATACCTTTACCCCAAATGAAGCATTATTTAGTTATCGAAGAGATCATGCATGTGGTAGACATTTAAGTTATATTTTACGTAAAGACGCCTAATGTGCGTCTTTTTCCTAATTCCTAGGACAACAATTTGCCCTATCTTGACACTTGTTATCCCTATAATATAAATAACAAATATCAGGAGGTAACCTATGAAAGTATTAGTAGCACGATTTAGTTCAGAATCAAATGAACATTCCCGTTCTTTGATGACATTTGACAAGTTTATATTTGGTTTTGGAGAAGATTGTATCAATTCCATGTATACAAGAGATATCTTTGAAAACGCCGGTATCGAATTGATTCCAAGTATTGCCGCAATCGGTCATCCACATGGCCCGGTCACCAAGGATGCCTATGATTTCATCTTGGCAAGATTATTACATGATGTAGAAGAACATCTACATGAAATCGATGGTATTTTC
This sequence comes from Hoskinsella mucinilytica, assembly GCF_045223415.1. NCBI lineage: Bacteria > Bacillati > Bacillota > Erysipelotrichia > Erysipelotrichales > Erysipelotrichaceae > Hoskinsella > Hoskinsella mucinilytica. The sequence goes on from NZ_JBEQZJ010000041.1 coordinate 11,352, forward strand.
TTATTTCTACATGGTGCTAGCAAGGTCATCGGCTTAGAGGGGGGCTCTGCAGAACATGCATTCTTACGTGAAATTCGTAAGCTTACCGGTCCATATTTACCGATTGCGTTGGTCATGGATCCTCATGGAAATCTTTCTAGCGAATTGGTCAACAATGTTAATATTCTTCGTTGTTATCGAGAATCTCCACATACAGATGTCAAAGAAACATATCGCTTTGTAGCGGAAAAATTTGTGGATCTTTTATATCATCGTAGAAACATCAAGCCTGCTTATGTGAAAGTTCCTATCATTGTCGGTGGTGAAAAAAGCGAATCGCATGAAGAACCAATACGTTCCATCAATCGCTTATGTGATGAAATAGAAGAAAGTGATCGCATCATGAGTGCATCTTTCCATATCGGTTATCTTCGTCATGATGGTGATAAGCTTGGTTGTAGTGCAGTTGTTGTACCAAACAGTGAAGCAGATCAAGCCTATGCACAAGAGATGGCTGATAAATTATGTAAATTCGCATTTTCTAAACGTCATGAATTTCAATTCCATGGGAACGTCGCAGAACCTGATGATGCCATTGAACAAGCAGTTGCATTTAAGGGATCTCCGGTATTTATTACCGATTCAGGCGATAATGTAGGCTCTGGTGCAGATGGATTTAATACGTTTATTCTTCATCAAGTGTTGAATTTAAAAGATACCAATGGGAAACAATTCTTATTCAGTGGTATCGTAGATAAGCAAGCATATCAGTACTTATATCATAAAAACATCGGAGATCATGTCAGCTTTACACTAGGCGCAAATCTGGATGAATTTTGTAAAAGCGTACAGGTAGAAGGTACGATTACAGGAAAAGGAATTGCCGATAAGTTGTATGAAGATCATAAGGATATCGGTACTGCAATCACGGTAAAATTTGATCATGCACCGATCAGTGTCATTGTGGAATATGATGCCATTCAGTATTTGGATATCGAGCAATATGCCTATAGTGGTCTATCCTTCGAAGATTATGATGTGATCATTGCCAAGCAAGGCTATGTTTCTGATGATTTTAAAAAGTATGGTAAATTATGTATCATGTCCTTGACCCAAGGTCCAACCTATCAAAGAAGTGAAAATCTGGTATTTAAGAGGATCATGCGACCAATGTTTCCTTATGACGATTTTGAATTAGAATAACATGAAAAAGATGATGAATACAAGCTATGAAGCAGGTTTCATCATCTTTTCTATTGGTTATTGGGTCGTATATGCTCGATCAAAGGTCACAACAACAAAATAATTCGGATAAGTTGCTGTCACTCTCTGTTTGATTTCCTCTAATATCTGGGTATTGCTAAGCTTTACTTGAAATGGTACGACCACATCAAAGATCAGATTGCTATGCGTGGTTCCTTGTACCATCCTAAAGTCATGCATGGATAGATGTTCATCAATATTCTTTACAAGATCTTTCATATACTCTCTTAATTCATTGGTCAAAGGATCGTCAATCACAATAGGATCCATATGAATGACGGTTTCGATACCTAATTGATCTTTAAAATCCTTTTCCATATTATCAATCATATCATGACTCTTTAACACATCTACACGATGATCTACCTCTACATGAAGACTGGCAAAGGTACGATGACTTCCATAATCATGAATAACCAAATCATGCATTCCCAATGCTCCCGGGTATTCTTCTACCTTTTTTTGAATCATTTTGACAAGCTCTTCATCAGGAGCCTTTCCAAGCAATTCATCTAAAGCTGATTTGATGATACCTAAACCTGCAAAGATGATGAAACATGCGACGATAACGCCCATATAACCATCTAGATTAAAATGGATCAATGGTGATATTATCGTAGATAACAATACTGCCCCTGTAGCCATGACATCGGAAATACTATCCGCAGCCGTTGCTTCCATGATACTGGATTTCAATAATTTACCATAATGTTTATTATAGGTATACATCCATAGCTTCACACTAATAGAAAATACTAGAACCACTACGGAAAGCCAACTGAATTCGATCATTTCCGGATGAAGGATCTTATCCACACTGGTTTTGATCAATTCCATACCAAGGATCAATATCAAGGTCGCAACCACCATAGAGGCAATACACTCATAACGAGCATGACCAAAAGGATGTTTTTCATCGGCTGGCTTACTGGAAATCTTAAAGCTTACCAAAGATATGATGGAACTACCGGCATCAGAAAGGTTGTTTACTGCATCTGCAGTAATAGAAACACTACGTGCCAAGGTCCCAGCGATAAATTTAAACGCAAACAATACGATATTATTTATGACACCTACCGTACTGGTTAAATTACCATAAGCATGACGCACTTCCTCACGATTGGTTTCTTTATAATTCTTAATTAATTTTTTTGCTAAAAATGAAATCATGAACTTCACCCTCTTTTATTCTTGAGTACTTAGTTTAACACATTTTACAAATTTAGAAAAGACCCTCATGTTTGTTTCTTTTTTCTCATATGGTAGAAGTGGTGATAACATGAAAAAACTACTTTCCTTTCTTCTTTTGGCTATTTTAGCCCTCTGTCTTTTTTTTGGCATGAACACTGTACAATTAAGTAAACAAGCATTGACTTTATGGTTTGAAAATTTAGTACCAAGCATGTTTGTGACCATGGTGTTGATTCGTGTTTTATATAAGCAACATATGCTAGATCATTTGGTTCCTTCTTTTCTATGTAAACCCTTTGGTGTAGATCAAACAGCTATGGCTTTGATCATCAGTACCATGTTGTTAGGCTTTCCCAATGGTTCTTTATTTATTGAAGAAGCATTAAACAAAGGTCAAATTGATCAAGATGGCGCAAAGCGTCTTTTTAACATTTGTTGTTTCCCTACACCTGGATTCGTAATTTTAAGTTGTGGAGTGAAATTATATCATTCTATTCATATTGGCTTTCTTTTATATTTCTCTCAATTAGCATATGGCTTGATTGCACTTTGGATGACACGTTCTTCTTTCATTCATTGTTATCATGATTCACAACTTCATAAGCAACCTATCATGAAGGACCTTAGTTCTTCCATGTTGGAAAGTGGTACTTCTTTGTTTATGATCGGTGGATATTTGATGCTGTTTATGAGTGTGACTGGTATCTTGTTTTCCTTTCTACCTGAAGTCTTACGTTATCCCCTTTCCATATGTTCAGAGTTTTCTAATGGTATCTTTTTGATCCAACAAGCCGCTTTACCAAAGCTTCTATCTTTCATGGCCAGTTGCGCTTTATTAGGCTTTGGAGGCTTTTGTGTGCATATGCAAATCTATTCTATGTGTGAACATAGCAAAGTCAATTATCGTCACTTTTTTCTCTATCGAATCTTTCAAAGTTTGTTATCTACCTCTATTTTTTGTATTTTGTTACAGCTTTTAGTATAATAAGGAAGAACTTGCCACAAGCATAGGCAAAATGGAGGTTGGTTATTATGAAAATCGGTTGGATAGGAACAGGTGTAATGGGTAGTGCCATGTTGATGCATTTACATCAAGCAGGACATGAAATCAGCGTATATAATCGTAGTAAAGAAAAGGCAATGAATCTTTTGATGGAAGGCATACAAGTATGTGATACGATCAAAACTTGTGTTCAAGATAGCGATATGGTTTTTACCATGGTCGGTTATCCTAAGGATGTAGAGGAAATTTATACCTCAACGCAAGGCATTTTAGAACATGTTCCACATGGTTGTATCTGTATCGATATGACCACATCTTCACCAAAGCTAGCCAAACAGCTTTATCAAAAGGCAAAAGAGAGGGGCGTTCCTTTATTAGATGCTCCTGTTTCCGGTGGTGATAGTGGCGCAAAACAAGCAACATTATCTATTATGGTAGGAGGAGACCGTGAAATTTACGAACAATGTCTTCCGCTTCTATCTTGTATGGGTACTACGACTTATATGGGGGAAGCAGGTTGTGGTCAACATACCAAAGCATGCAATCAAATAGCGGTAGCCGGTGCTGTAGCTGCAATGAGTGAAGCACTTGTCTACGCAAGAGAACATGGTTTAGATGAAAGCCTGATGCTAGATGCCATAGGGACAGGGGCTGGAGGTAGCTGGCAAATTCAACATACAGCGAAAAGAGTATTAAGCGAAGACTTTGAACCAGGTTTTTACATCAAGCATTTCATTAAAGATATGCATATCATTCAAGATGAAATGGGTTCACAACATTTAACTATGTTAGATTCTGTATGTCAGATGTATGAAACTTTGGCAAAAGAGGGAGAAGAAAACAAAGGTACGCAAGCATTGATTCATTATTATTCTTAAGCCATCGAGAGGATGGCTTTTTTTTATATGGAAAAAGGGAGTCAACAGCTCCCCTATGACATCAATTCCATCATTAAATCAAACATTAGATCATATCCATTTTTTTGATTGGCACTCAAAACATCCAGTTCTTCATTAGGATCCTCTTCCACTAAGATACAATCCTTTAATTCTAAATGTAATGCCTCAGCTGCACGTTCATAGATTCCATCATCCTTTACATAGACAGGATAACAGATATCCTGATGACCTTCTAGTTCTTCTGCCAAGATGGCGGCTTCTTGTACCCTTGTCATTACCAAAAATGGAATGTTACGATGTTTTAAGATGTGAAACAAAAATCGTATTCCTTCCTTTATATGTTGTTGTGTCGCAATGCTTTCATAGGAAAATAAGATACCTTGCATATTCTTTTCCTCCTTTACTTTTCTATCTAACATAACTATAATTGAAATATAGATAAAAAAATATCACAAAAACATTCATTTTTATAACAATCTTATAATGAAGGAGGTATCAACTATGGGATATCATCAGATCATCACAGATAAAAACGGAAAGGAAATGAACATGCCCTTAGATGAAAGCTTTCCGGTTTGGGGACTTCATGATGATTTAAACAATTATGTTCATCAACATTTTCTAACGCATTGGCATCCGGAAATCGAAGTATCTTTGATCAAAAAAGGAGAAATACAATACACCCTTCAAGATCAAAGCATTCTCTTAAAACAAGGAGATGCCCTTTTCATCAACAGCAATACACTTCATGGCGGAAGTAAGATCAAGGGAAATTGTGAGCTATTTGTGTTAAGAATGGAACCTACCATTTTAGGACATCGAGAAGGCAAGATTTATCAAAAATATGTAGCTCCTTTGATTTTATGTAATACGTTACCTTATGTAAAGTTGAGCCAAGATAGCATTTGGCAAAAAGAATTGATTCAGATCATACAGTTGATATCCACTCATTTTCCAAATACCACCTCTTGGCTTACATTGTTATCTTTGCTTAGTAGCTTTTGGGAGATTTTATACGATCATGTTGTAGATGAATTAACGCCAATGATCGGTACGAATCACGAGGTAGAGCGAGTTCAGTTGATGTGTAGTTATATTCAATCAAATCTTTATCAGAAAATCACGTTAGATGATTTAGCAAAGCAAGCTTCCATCTGTAAAAGTGAATGTTGTAGGCTTTTTAAAGAATACGTTCATCAGACTCCTATTCAATATATCAATACCTGTCGTATCCACCAAAGTCTTTCCTATGTCGCTCAAGGCGATCATTCTTTGACCGAGATCGCACAGCGTTTTGGCTTTATGAGCAGTAGCTATTATACGGAAACCTTCCATAAAATCATTGGTATGACCCCTCGGGCCTATCATACAGCATGTCATAGTAAAGACATGAAATAGGAAGAAAGTTTTTGTTTTTTACCAAGTGGACATTGCATGAGATATGTTATGAAGTAACACTCCCATGCATAGGAACAATCTATGTTAGAAAGTAGGCTTTCATCTAATTGTAGTTTCTGATGAAAAACATGAGCTTCTTTAAAGTGTTCATAAAATAAATACGCCAAAGACATAGGATCTAAAGCATCGTACAACAGAAAATACTCTTTTTTCGACAAAATATCCATCTCAAACAAGTCGATAAAATCATAGTATCCAAGCTTGGTTTCCATGATTTTTTGTATACGTTTTATACCTTCACATTCCTCTAAACTTCTTAACATCTGTGTAAATAAAGTACCATCGCAGGTTGTGAGAATCTGTGGCTTTCTATCTGTAGAATATTTGTGTATCACAATGAGAGATTCAAATGTACCATGTAAACATGCAAGATTCAGTTTTTCTATCCACTGCTTTTCATATGGCTCAAGATAAGATACCATTGATTGAGGCAGTTTTGATAGAAAACAGGAAAAACAGATAGGTAAGCAAGTATCTAGATCGTCTTGTTTTAATTGTCGGATAAGCTCTTTCCTTTGTTCTTCATTGAGAAAAAGTCCATGCTTTTTCTTCAAATAAAAGGCGAATAAAGCTTGTGTTAACACAATTTCGGTAAAGTTGATCCCTAACATTTCAAGCTCTACTCCTACATGAATTTCATAATCATGCAAGAAAAGCTCTAAATCCTTTTGAAATAATAAAAGAAAGCTTTCTTCTATTTGAAAACATTCCAAATAATATGCTACTAGATCAATCCCCTGTTTTCCATACATATCATGTTCCAGAAAAAGACCATACAATAAAGGATAATCCAAATCTTCTTTACAATATACTGCATGGTAATCAGGATCATAATGTGTAAAAAAGTCAGGAAGCTGTTGTGTTAGAATACTTCGATAGCGCTCATTGGGTAATGCTCTTTGTTGTTTTTGTAATTGTATCATTTGTAACCGGGTAGATTGAATCAACTTTTGTACTTGTTGATATCCATCATCATAGCGTTCTTTCAAGGTACCTTCTTTGATCGCATGTTGAAGCATAAAGTCTATGCTTTTTAGTATTTGTTGATATTCTTTGATCGTTATAGAGGTAAAACGATACTTATTTTTCTGATAAACAAGTGTAATCGATAAAGAAAGATAGTCACTTTTTTGTTCAGGATATGCCAATAAATGGTTTATCATATCGCACGTCCTTTCTGAACACAGTATTGATAAAGTGTGCTATCAATGACACCATGTTGTTCAAGATAACAATGATAGATCAATTCAACAAGCTCATCATCATAAAGATTGCGCAGTATTTTTCTGAGTGCATAATACAAATATAAAACTTGTTTGATACAGAAAAGAAAGGTATCTATTTTCAAATACGGCGAGGTTGCAAAACACCTCGCAAGATCAAATATGATGTGCACATCGAAATCAATCATCCCATTTGCCTGATATGCCTCTTTTTGAGTTTTTCGTAGCTGTTGTATATCCTGTTCACTTAACCAATAGCCATATGTACATAGATCATCATTGACTTGTTTCAACAATGTGATCATAGTTCTTTTTTGTTCTATCTGATTCATATTTACACACCATCCTCATCATGGAGCATAGTTATATCATAGGTTGTATCACTTTTACAGCCTTGAAAAAAACAACTTTTTATGGTATGATATCCACAGATAGAAAAAGAAAAAGTGAAGTTGTTGTTCACTTTTTTTATATTTTTCGTAAAGAAGGCGAATAAAAAGACAACCGAAGTTGCCTTTTGCATTCCTTATGCTTCAATATCTGTTTTCCATAATCCATGTAGATTACAGTATTCATAAACGTGAATTTTACCCTTGTAATCACCTAAAGCGATGATTGCTTCCGGTTTGTTTCCAGGTTCTAAATTGACACGTACCACACGATCATTAAACTCTGCAATGATCATAGTAATGAAATGCTCAGGTAACATAGGGTGTTCCATACTTCCTACCTTAACATGCAAATTACCATCTACGATTTCAGCGACCGGTACATGCTTTTCTAATGCTCCATCACTTGTATTCGCTGTTAATTCAGCCATTGGTTTCCCACAGCACATAACTGGTACGCCTTTGTCCTCAACCATCTCTACGATATTACCGCATACAGCACATTTTAATAATTTCATATTTATTTCCTCCTTATTTTATGTTATCCTTTCCATACGGGAAGGGATTGACTATCCTTGTGTATCCCTTGATACGATACTAGTATAGCATACCCTTATGAATGACGTATATTCATTTGCCCAACAAAAAGGAAGGTTTTTATGCAACTTCAGAAAAATGAAATCACAATAACGATCAAAGAGCCCACAAGTGTAGAAACTATGCTTATGTCATTACACTTATCCAAAAAACAACGCTATTTATTCATGCAGGAAAAAAGGGTCAAAGTTAATCATCAAGCAATTTCACAATCCATACCACTTCAAAAAGGTGACTGTTTCAGTATACAACGCATACAGGAGGCTGATACGATTCCTGCATGGCGACTTCCGATTTCCATTATCTATGAAGATGACATTTTTCTTGTGGTAGATAAGCCTAGTGGCTTGTTGGTACATAGTGATGGAGTCAATACAAAGCAAACCTTATGCAATGCTGTAAAAGCATATTATGATGAAACGAATCAAAACATCCTTGTTCGCCCCTTGCATCGATTGGATGTAGAAACAAGTGGGCTCATCCTATTCTGTAAAGAACCGCTTCTTCAGCCGATGCTAGATGTTCAATTAGCAAAAAAAGAAATTCACCGTGAGTATTACGCAATTACCAAAGGTCGAATGGAACAAACATATTGGGACATTCAAAAAGGAATCGCAAGAGATCGTCATCACGCAAAGCGAATGCGTATCGATCCGAAAAAAACAGATGCCAGAACAAAAGTTCAAGTACTTCAACAATATAGCGATTACGCCTTAGTCAAATGTACCTTATTCACCGGTCGCACTCATCAAATCAGAGTACATCTGGCTAGTATCCATCACCCTATCTTATCGGATTTCCTTTATGGTAGCAAGGATCAAAGAATCAAACGCTGTGCTTTACATGCTTATCAACTTAGCTTTGTTCATCCGATTACAGAAAAAACCATCGTTTGTCAATGTGACTTACCTAAAGATATGAAAAACCTTCTGCGCTAACAGAAGGTTATTTTAATATACATACTTTATTACGTCCGGCCAACTTAGATTTATAAACACTACGATCCGCTCTTTTCATTGCTTGATCATGAGTAACATCACTATGGTAATAATAAGCTGCGCCCATGGATACCGTTACTTCTACCTTTTCCTTATTAAAAGAGAAGTCCGTATATTCAATCACTTTTCTCAAACGATCAATATATGCATAGATATTTTCTTTGGAAATCCCTGTACAAATCAACAAGAACTCATCTCCACCCCATCGACATAACATATCACTACTACGGATCTCTTTTGAAATAACCTCACATACATGGCGAAGTACATAATCTCCCATATCATGACCATAAGAATCGTTGATACGTTTGAAGTTATCTATGTCAAAGAAAATCAACGTATAAAACTCTTCTCCGTTTTTAAACTTTTCAAAAGAGCTATGCAATGTCATATCTGCAGTACGACGGTTGTAGCTGTTGGTTAATGGATCTCTGCTGGCATTGGTTTTCAGAATTTCTTTTTCTGTGATATCCATCATCGTACCGATCAACATTTGACATTTCCCATATTTATCTTTGATTGGTTTATAATTGGTATCAAAGATATAATCCATAGGACTATTTTTACATTTCACATGCACGATAGCATGTCCTTTTAATTCATCAGCATCAATGCGTTCCTTAAAGGTTTCCAACATCGGCATTCCCAAAATTTCAATAGCTTCGTTCAAACTGTATTTTCTTTCCTCTAGCTTCAACTTATGTAGTAATGAAGCGTTTGCTAAAAAAGTATCTTCTTTTACATCATATTCCCAAATAAACATATTTGACAGACTCATCAAAACATTGAATTTTTCTTCTTCGGCAACTGTTTGCAATTCCTTTTGTGAAGCTCGATGACAAACTCTGGTAACCCCTAGAATTTTTGTAATGGTAGCATCCACAAAAGGGCGGCATATGATTTCCATCTGATAAGTGTTTTCCTTGCTCATACTTTCAAAATGAACTACTTCTTCTTTACTATTCCCTTGAAATAGTCGTAAAAACGCTTCAGAAATCAACTTCTGTTGTTCCGCAGGAACACTCTTCAACAAGGAAGTATATGACCTACGAATTGGCATTTCTTCTTGTGTTTTTCCCCTTATATAGAAGAATGTCACCATACTCGTATTGGAATCAAATACCCAATAAAAATCACAGCTCATTTCCACAAGTGCCTTCAGTTTACTAACTTCACCGGTCCCCTCCACCATACCGGTAACCTTATCTCTTTGATCTGCTTCTTCTTCTAATTGGGAACATATTGAACGGATCTTATTAATAAGGAGTTTCTCTCTTGTATCAATCATTCCGCTTCCCTCTTTCTTTTCATTATAAGTATATCATGTTCTTACGATTACACAATAGCGTAAATTAAATCGCTTTCATTTACGTCTGTCTTATTTTAACATAAGCTGACAATATTTTCCATATTCTTCCATTTTTTTGTTTTTTGTATTTTTGTACAAATGTTTTATACAAACTAACAAGCTGATTTCAACTCATTTACAATCAATGAAATCGTGTTATAATTTGTTTATACATAAGGAGGGTTATGAAATGCCACAAACAAATCCATTAAAACAAATCGTTACAAAACAGAAAAACGGAGAACCAGTAGGAATCTATTCCTGTTGTAGTGCCAATGATTATGTCATTGAGGCTGCCTTGATGCGTGCAAAAAAAGAAAATTCATGCGTATTGATCGAAGCCACTGCAAATCAAGTTGATCAAAATGGTGGTTATACAGGGATGAAGCCTGTAGATTTCCATGCATTCGTTATGAAGAAAGCAGACGAAATCGGATTCGACCGTAGTCGTGTATTCTTAGGAGGAGATCATTTAGGTCCTTTGACTTTTGCAAGTAAACCCGAAGCAGAAGCAATGAAAGATGCTGAAGAGCTGGTACGTTGCTATGTAGCAGCCGGATTCACAAAGATTCACATTGATACTAGCATGAAAGTAGCTGATGATGTTCCAAACGTTCGTTTAAGTGATGAAGTCATCGCTTCAAGAGGTGCAAGACTTGCTCGAGTATGTGAAGATACTTATCAAGAATTATTAAATACAAATCCAGATGCTGTACGTCCGGTTTACATTGTAGGAAGTGAAGTTCCTATTCCAGGTGGAGCACAAGAAGAAAATGCCGGAATGCAAGTAACTCGTGTGGAAGATTTCAAAGCAACAGTAAAAACGTTTGAATCAGCATTCGCAAAAGAAGGATTAAACGAAACTTGGAAAGATGTGATAGGTGTTGTTGTGCAACCTGGTGTTGAAGAAAAAGATGCTGGTTGTACAGAATATGATCGTGAAAAAGCAAAAGATCTTATGGCAAGCATCAAAGAATATCCAAATCTTGTCTTTGAAGGACATTCTACCGATTATCAGACAAAGTTCAAATTAAGAGAGCTTGTTGAAGATGGTGTTGGAATTCTAAAGGTTGGTCCTGCTATGACCTATGCGATGCGAGAAGCATTGTTTGCACTTTCTTATATAGAAGAAATGATGCTACACGGTACAGATAAGGAACCTTCTCATTTTATCGATGTTTTAGAGGCTGCAATGCTTGAACAGCCAAAAAATTGGAACAAGCACTATCATGGGGATGATAACGCACTATGGTTCAAGCGCAAATTCAGTTTCTCTGATCGAAGCCGTTATTATATGCCACAGGCAACTGTTGCCGATGCGAAAAACAAACTGATTGCGAATTTACGTGAAGTCGGTATCTCCCTAGCAGTACTATCTCAATTCATGCCTATTCAGTATACAAAGGTCCGTGAAGGCGAATTGGAAAATGATCCGGAAGCATTGATTCGTGATCGCATTACAAATTGCATTGATGAATATCTATTTGCTTCTCACCAAAAAGAATTATTCTCATAATAAAAATGTGCAGACATCCTGCACATTTTTATTATTTCATCAACCTTCTATGCTTTGTTCCTCTTTTTTGATCATATCATCTTCGGTAACGATCAACTTTTTCTTTTTTAAACGCTCATTGACTGCCTCCGCAAAGAAGGTATACACACAAGCGGTTACAGGCACTGCAACGATCATACCGAAAATACCAAACACATTTCCCAACACAAAGATCGATAACAAGACCCATAATCCCGGTAGTCCTACAGAATTACCGACAACTCTTGGATAAATCACATTATCCTCAAATTGTGACATGATCTGGTAGAAAATCATAAACCAAAGACTTTGTAGTGGATCAACGGATAACATCATGATTGCACCTACCACCATTGCCATCATTGGACCGAACACCGGTATCATTGAGAATAAAGCAATCAAGGTACAAATCAATTCTGTAAATGGGAAACCTAATAGCTTCATAGATACATAATAAAGAATCCATAAGATGCAAGCCTCCATCAGCTGTCCGCTAATGAAACTGGAAAATATCTTATTGACTCTGCTCGCATATCGAAATACGGATTGAGCATGATCAAAGCCAAGAAACGCCGCAACGACCTTTCTGATCTGGCGAATAAAGGATTCTTTCCCACTCAACAAATACAAAGAAAACATAAAGCCTGTAAATCCAACAGCAAAGCTTGATATAAATGCACTTGCATTAGATAACAACCCACTAGCGGAACTGGAAAGAATATTAATTGCATTCTTGACCACGTCTTCCCATGGCATACTCATAAATTCTTTGACCTGTTCCACATTTTCTACTCTAAAATCTATCTTGAAATACGCAAGTACCTCATCTATATTTTCGATAATGTTACTGAAAAATGTCGTTAAATTATTGAACAATGCAATGACACTGTCGATAATGCTTGGTAAAATAATACTTCCTAATATAATGATCAAAATCAATGCCAACACGAATGTCAGAGTCATCGAAATTGCACGTTTACGTTTTCTTAAAAAAGAACCTTCTTTGGTATGTCGAATCATTAATTTTTCAATCTGTTTCATTGGGATATTTAAAATATAGGCAAAAACGATGCCATAGGTCAACGATTGAAATAGACCAATCATATAACCAACAAAGCCACTGATTCTACTGAAGTTCCATAATATATATACAAATAGTATCAAATAGGTGGATAGGAATAGCCATGGTTTGATCGTTTTCCATGAGGATTCATCCATAAATTTTGGTTTCATATACGTCACATCCTTTAACTGGTTTTTATTATATCATGTCGAGCAGAAAAAAGACAGGCACTTTCACCTGTCCATCTTTCCCTCCATCATCAAATATAAAAGATATGCAATCAAAAAAGAATCATTACTCATTGTTGCGAGTAATTGTAATAGATGAGGATTTTTATCATCTTTTCTCAATGCAATGTAATTGATACAAATGAAATCTCTCTCTTTCTTATTTTCATCAGCTGTCAACAAGTTCTTGATAGAATCAAGATTCAATAAAGGCGTGGTTCCTTGAAGTTGATACTTATTCGCCATGCTTAAAATATGTTGCTTGAACTCCATGAAATGCTGAGGTCTTAGATAATCAATTCCAAAAGCCAGTCCTGCTCTTTCTAGCATGGCAGTAAAGGGATAGGTATATCCTTCATATTTTTTCAAGCCACTCAATAAGGAAATCGAAGTGATTTTTTCTGTTAGGATATGCATCTTATCTGCTTCAATATCTTCCTTTAAATGTGTAAAGCCTGCCTGCATTTGTTCTTCGAATAGAAGAAGCTCTTTTTGATCTTTTGGATAGATGGCATAAATGGTACCTAGATATTTTCCATATTTTTTCATGGTATCTAAATATCCTAGTTTCATATTCTCCATGATTTTCTCATGATCGAACAATAAAAAGCTTCCTAGTGATACATAAGGTTCAATGTATGTTAGATTCTCTTGTGGTTCCTTGACGATGATCCTTCCTACACTTTTCAAATCAACTGCCACAATTTCTTCTGCTCCCATTTCTTTCGCCAAGTTTACAGGAACATTATCTGCGTATCCTCCATCAACAAATTTATCATCACCAATTTGTTTCATTGGAAACGCTGGATAACAAGAGGCAGAAGCCAAAACATAATCTAAGGCATTTTCCTTGTTCATCTCACTTTTTTTACATGGATGTGCTTTATGCTTTGTGACATTGACACACATACAACCATAGTCTATCGAAGATGTGAAAAATTTCTCTTCATCGTACAATGATTGGATCATCCTTTCAAAAGGAGAAATATCTGCCCCTTTATGTTGTACATAGCTTTCTAAGAAAGGTTTATACTTATCCTTTTGCGACATGATCAATTCCATGTCCAAATCTAGATTGATACCATTCATCATTACATCATCAATCGTTAGATCAGCCCAAAGGTGATAGGCTTTTTCATATTCCTGTTGCACATATAAGACACCGATCATTGCGCCAATACTTGTTCCGCATACGATATCAAATTTCTCTTCTAATTCATCTAATGCTTTCCATACCCCGATTTCATATGCCCCTTTACTGCCTCCACCACCTAAAACCAATGCTCTTTTCATCCTTTAACCCTCTTCACATAAGTTCAAATTACTGGTTGTAACCGCAATCATTCCTTGTTGTAGACATTGCTCGATATCTTCATGATTTCTGATCAAGCCTCCCCCTATGATCTCTATATCACAATGTTTTCTCATTGCCTCTACAGCAAAAGGAACAATGGCAGGTAATACCTCTACATAATCCGGTTGAAGCTCGTTTGCCAAAAGACTTCCTTTTTCCACAGAACGACTATCGATCAAAAAGACACGTAACACGCTAATACAATGATTCTTTTTTGCATATTCAATAACGCTGGGCTTCGTGGAAATAATACCATCTGCGTGATATTTCTGGCATAGAAATTGGACTCCATATTTATCATTTTGAATACCTTTGATCAAATCCATATGAAGGAAAGCCTTTTTTTCATGCGCATGTAACTGTTGTAAAATATCCTCAATAAAATTGATATGAAAATCCATGATGACACACCAAGTTAAGGATTGCTTCAAAAAGCGTTGTAAAGTTTTCATATCACTGATCACGGGAATGATGGTTTGATGGATCATAGTTACCTCCTATCCATGCTCCTAGATGCTAATAAATCAGCACCGCTGTTAGCTATATTATGCACCAAAACTTGATGTTCATGTATCGGTGCTTGTACTTCTAGGGTATTCACTATTTCCATTATATCAAATAATGTATCTCTTGGGACATTTTGTGAGGTAATTACTGGTAATAAAGGATGAATCGCATGATGAATTCGTACGGTGCTCGTCAACATTCGCATAGGACAAATGACTTCTTGTCGAACATAGGCCTCACCTCGAGGACACCGATTGCCTTTTACTTTTAAGATATCTTTCTTGGCATCCATTTCTACATCAATATGGCAACTCATCGGACAAATGATACAGTCAAATTTTTTTATCATGCTTCTTTCACCTCCACACATAAAGGATGTTTGATATTTTGTAGTTCATCCTTTTGTAAAGTAATACGTTGCATTTCAGCTGGTAACATTGCGTTTTTCTTTATTTGTTTGATGATACGATTTCCATCCTTGATAAAGATGACACATTTAGAGAAAGGATGTTTGCAACGGAAACTAAATGTGATTGGTTTTTCAACATGAGAGCTGATACATTGTGGTAACACATAAGTTACGCCTTCACCCGGTAAAGTATAACATCCATGATCGCCTCTGATTTGTTGCTTGATATCGTTTGCTGCACATGTTCCGGCCTCAGCGGATTCCATACTGACATAGTCGACGATATCATGAACGTGCAGGGCATTGCCACAGGCATATATATGAGGAATGCTTGTTTCAAAATATTCATTTACAATTGCTCCCTTAGTATGAGGATCAAGTGCGATACCAATACGATGACCCAGTTCATTTTCCGGAATCAAACCAATAGAAAGAAGTAAAGTATCCACCTCAAATCGTTTTTCACTGCCTTTGATTGGCTGTAGGTGTTCATCTACTGCGGCAATGACAACAGCTTCTACATGATCTTTGCCTTGAATATCAATGACGGTATGCGATAAATATAATGGGATATCAAAATCCTTTAAACATTGCACGATGTTTCTAGTTAAACCATTGCTATAGGGCATTAATTCCGCAACCCCTTCTACATGGGCTCCTTCCAATGTCATTCTGCGAGCCATGATCAAACCGATATCTCCACTTCCTAAGATGAATACTCGATTACCGACACGAATATTTTCAAGATTTAAAAACCGCTGGGCACTTCCTGCTGTATAGACACCAGGAAGGCGTTTTCCCGGAATACTGATGGCACCACGATTTCGTTCATAACAGCCACATGCCAATAGGATGGTCTTGGCTTTGATATGGACATAACCTTCTGTAGCATTGACATAGGTAACTTCTCGATCTTTGGTTATTTGTATCACTGTTGTTTGTAATAGATAATCAATCCCCATTGCCTCTACCATATCTTTATATCGTTGGGCATATAAGGGACCGCTCATTTCCTCATGAAAAGTTTGTAACCCAAATCCATTGTGAATGCATTGCTGTAAGATTCCGCCTAACTCTTCACTACGCTCCAAAATCAAAATGTCTTTGATTCCCTCTTTTCGAGCAGCAATCGCAGCACTCATTCCGGCACTTCCTCCACCAATCACGATCATATCTATCGTTTTCATTTTCTCACTCCTTTGCTTTCCATAAAATATGTTGTTTTATCATAGGCTACCTCATGCAAAGGAATACCCAGCTCTCTTGCCAATATGGTTGCGACCTCGATTTCACAGAAACCTCCCTGACATTTTCCCATTCCAGGACGAACCCGCTTCTTGATTTCTTTGATCGTCTTTGCAGGAAATGGTTCGTGAATATGATCTATCACTTCCTGTTCGCTGATTTGTTCGCAACGGCAAATGATATGACCATAGCCAGATTTTTGTTGTATCAAGGCTTGTCGCTCATTTTCGGTTAGATCTTTTAAACGAATTGGTAATTTATGATGATGATACATCGTGCGATATTTTAAATTATGATGAGGAAGGATCAAAGTTTCGAGTACATATTCGCTAATGGCAGGTGCACTAGCTAAGCCCGGAGAATCGATACAGCCTAAATGTATAAAATTAAGATTATTTGGAGAATGTTGGATAAAAAAATCATTATGATTACCACTAGGACGTAATCCACTATAACTATGGATGACTTCCTGATATGGGATATCTTGCATCGTTTTTTTCAGTTTTTCTTTTACCTCGTTTAAACCATCAGCTGTTGTTGCATTGTTTTGCTCCATCAACACTTCACTATTAGGACCTAGTAAAATATTTCCATGGCAAGTAGGCAAACATAAAACGCCTTTTCCTGTAGGACCAGGTACGGGATACAAAATATGATGTACATAATCGTTTGCATGTTTACTTAATACAAAATATTGGCCACGCTTAGGGGTGATGGTAAATAAAGGTTTTTCCTCTACCATTTCCATGATGTGTGCAGCGCCAAGTCCTGCTGCATTGATAACGATATCTGCAGGATAAATGGCTTTTGTTGTTTGTACGATGTAGCCTTCTTCCTGTTTTTTGATGGCAATAACAGCTTCAGATAACTTTAGTGTAACATGGTTCAACACTGCCTCTTGTATCAAACCTAAACCTACTTCCCAAGGTGTGATGATTGCAGTTTCCGGTACAGACAAGCCAGCACTAACAGAAAGTGATAAATGCGGTTCTTTCTCTAATAACTGCGCCCTGGTTCGTGGTATCATTGTTATACCACGTGCTTCCCCTCGTATTTTCAAGGTTTGTAATCGCTGTTCTTCTTGTTCACCACATGCCACGATATACGCACCACATCGTTGATAATCGGCATTGATAGAAGCACAGATATTTGGATAAAGCTTTGCTCCTCTACAATTTAAATTTGCCTTTAAAGTACCATCTTCAGGATCATAACCTGCATGAATGATAGCACTATTTGCGCTTGAAATCTCGTCACAAATATCTGCATTACGTTCAAGTAAGGTGATATCAACTTCGTATTTAGATAAATCATGTGCAAGAAAACACCCAACAATGCCACCGCCAATGATAATGATTTTTTTCATAATGTCTCCTCCTTATATCATCAAAAAAAGCGAGTTAAAACATACAATTATGTTTTGATAACTCGCTTTCTCTATCACTGATTAACTTTTCATCTATAGTATAGCACTTCAAATTTAAATTCTCAATCCATTCTATGCGAAAATCATGATGAAGTAACAAATTTAGATAGATCATCCCTTAAAATCAAGCAAATTGACTTTGATATAGCTCATAATAGCTACCTTGTAATTTCATTAGTGTTTCGTGGTTTCCCTGTTCGATGATATCCCCATTTGACATTACCAATATCCAATCTGCATCTAAAATGGTAGATAAACGATGAGCTATTACAAAACAAGTTTTCTCTTTCATCAATAGTTGCATTGCGTTATTCACTTTACGTTCACTTACCGTGTCCATATGACTGGTAGCTTCATCTAAAATAAGCACCAATGGATTCATCAATAAAATTCTGGTAATGGAAATGAGTTGGCGCTGTCCGGATGATAAGGTTTCATTTCCAACTTTTAACACAGTTTGGTAGCCCTGAGGTAAGCGACGAATGAAATCATGCGCCCCACTTCTTTTCGCAGCCGCAATCACATCTTCTTCTGTTGCATTCTCACAACCATAGGCAATGTTTTCATGAATGGTTCCTTCAAACAGATAAGTATCTTGAAGTACCATACCAAAACAAGAACGTAGAGAATTTCGTGTTACATGATAAATATCCTGGCCATCGATCTCAATCTGACCTTTTTGTATATCATAGAAACGTAACAACAGATTTACAAGTGTTGTTTTTCCAGCCCCTGTTTTACCGACAATTGCGATTTTTTGTCCTGCAGCAATAGAAAAAGAAATATCCTTCATTAAGGGATGATGATCCTCATACGCAAAAGCAAGATGTTTTATATTGATTGCTCCTGCTTTTTGTATCAATTTGGGAAAATCAGCATCTTCACTTTCCTCCTCTAAATCAAATAGAGTAAATATCCTGCGCCCACTTTCCACGGCACTCTGAAGTTGGGTCATAACCCCTGTAATTTCCGTAAATGGTTTTGAGAACAGGGTAGCATAAATCAAAAAGCTGGATATATTTCCTATTGTTACTTTAGAAAACAAAGCAAGAAACGCTCCGGTTGCGCCTACCAATGCATAGGTGAAATTTGTAACAAAACGAGTGCTAGGATTAGCCAAAGAACCATAAAACTGTGAACGAACTCCTGATTCGTATAACTTATGATTCAAAGCTTTAAATGAATGCATTGCTTTATTTTCATAATGATATGCTTTTACGGTTTTAATGCCTGAAATCATTTCTTCACTATATCCATTTAATGCACCAAGTGCAGTTGCTTGCTTTCTAAAATAGGTTTGAGAACGTTTGGTAATGATACGTGCAATGATGTATGTAAAAGGTGCAGATACAACGACGATCATGGTCATGATAACATGAATATTTAACATACATATCAAGGCGAACACAATGGTCGTGATTCCGCTCATCATCGTCGATAACCCTTGTAGAAAGCCATCACTAATTAAATCAATATCATTGATGAAGCGAGAAATTAAATCGCCTTTTGCATGTTGATCAAAAAATGAGATCGGAAGATGTGTGATTTTATCATATAACTTATTACGTAGTGATCCACTGCTTGAAAATGCGATTCGATTGGAACAATACATCATTCCCCATTGAAAGAAAGAAAAGAAGAGATAAACACATGCTAGTTGTATCAATAATGGAATACATTGTTCCATTGAAAGATTTGAGGAAAAGCAATCTAAAAGCTTTCCTATCAATAAAGGGGCATAAACATTTAGTAACACAGAAAGAATTGCACATAGAAAAGAAAGTATCAGTAAAAGTCGAAATTGCCCAAGGAACAAGATAAGCTTCTTTATTACATCTTTTGTGGACATATGCCTTCCCTCCCAACACCTTGACTATCGCAAATCATTCGATAATCTTTGCATGAATCAAACAGTATTTTATGTGTATCAAAGCCCTTTATTTTGCCATCGTGTAGCACGAGGATACGATCACAATTCATAAGTGTTCCTGCTCTTTGTGAAATAATCAGCGTGGTCAAATGGTTTCTTTGTTCTTTCATAGCTTGACGAAGTTGGGCATCTGTTTTGAAATCTAAAGCACTGCTGGCATCGTCCAATATGAGAATCGCTGGCTTACGCAATAGTGCTCTTGCAATACAAAGTCGTTGCTTTTGACCTCCCGAAAGATTTGCTCCTGATCTTTCGACGATGGTTTGTAATCCATCCTTACTTTCTTTTACAAAGTCGTCTGCTTGTGAAATAGATAAGGCCTGCCAAATATCATCGCTTGTGGCTTCGTCGTAGCCAAATCGTATGTTGTCTTCGATGGTACCATAAAATAATTCATTGATTTGAGGTACCAATGCTATTGTAGACATGAGGGATTCATTGTTCATATCATTAATATCCTTTCCGAAAACCTGGATCGAACCTTGTTCACATTGAAAGAAATGACAAAGCAAATGAATTAAGGTAGATTTTCCAGCTCCAGTACCACCGATAATACCAATCATTTCCCCTTTTTGGACGGTAAAGTTAAGATCATTTAATATGGCTTCAGCCGCACTATAAGAAAAAGATACATGTTGGAAGCAAATTGCAATTTCCTGCTGGTCATCAATCGCTGTCATAGCACCTTGTATGGTTGGCTCATAAGAAAGAACCTCGCTAACACGTTGTGCACTGGCCCAAGCTTTTGTAAATATCACAATGAGGTTACTAATGGCTACCATAGCAAGCAGGATAGAAGCTGCATAATTGATAAAGGCAATGATTGTCCCTGCCTGCATATTTCCTACTTTAATCTGAATCAATCCTGTATAGATCAAAAACACAACAGCACCATTTACAATGAAAGCAGTGATAGGATTTAGTAAAGCAGATAACCTAGCTACACTCATCATCTGTTGTTGGAGATCATCCACATTATTCTGAAATCTGTGTTTTTCTTTTTTTTGAGATACAAATGAACGTATTATCCGAATACCTGAAATATTATCATCCAAAATCATGGAGAAACGATCTAAAAGTTTCTGATAATTCTGATACATTGGTGTTGATAAACGGATAAAAATAAATAAAATCAAAGCAATCATTGGAATGGTAGCTAATAGAATGAAAGCTAATCTAGTGTCTAGGAACATCGCCATACCTATTGCACCTATACAAATAAATGGAGAACGTATCACAAGACGGATCATCATCGCTACAGCGAGTTGTAGTTGGTTTACATCATTACTTAATCGATTGACTAAGGATGAGGATTGAAAATAATCGATATCCTGATAAGAAAATTGGCAAATATGTGAGAACATCGCATTTCTGATATCCGTACCAAAACCTTGGGAAGCCTTCGCTGCTTGATATTGACATACCATGGAAAATAAAAAACCAATGATGACCATTACAATCATTAAAATGCTATAGAAATAAACAATATGTTGATCCTGGCGAAGAATACCTTCATTGATCATATAAGCCATTAGAGTAGGAAGAAGTAGTTCAAGAATGGCTTCCATCAGTTTGCAAAATGGTCCTAGAATACATTGCTTTTTATATGGCTTTAGATATCGGAGTAATTTATTCATGTTATCCCTCTTTTCGCTCCTTATATTATAAGTAATGTCTTGATATATGTATAATATTGGTTTAATATATTTCATATATAAAAAAAGTATGGTGATTAAATATGGATATCAAACAGTTACAATATTTTTTAACGATATGTGAAGAGGGTCAGATAACTGCAGCTGCAAAGAAACTGCATATGGCACAGCCTCCTTTATCTTATCAATTAAAGATGTTAGAGGAAGAATTAGGCGTTGAGCTAGTGAAACGTGGAAGGCATCACATTCAGTTAACTGATGCTGGAGAACTTTTAAAAGAGAAAGCCGAACAGATTTTGCGTCTATGTGAAGGTACAAAAAAAGAAGTACAGGATGCTAAGAAAAAGGTACGACATCAATTATCAATTGGCATTGTTACCAGTTCTCATCATGCATTTTTACAAAGTGGCATTTGTGAATTTCATAAAGATTATCCGAATGTTGATTTTGTATTAAAAGAGGGAAATACATTTCAGGTACTTGATATGCTTGCAAAAGGAAAAATCGAAATTGGTATAGTGCGTACACCATTTCCACAATCAAATGTGAATGCTTTTACAATATGGAGGGAGGGTATGATTGCTGTAACACACAGAAATCGTCCATTATCATCTAAGAGCAGTATTACGTTAAAAGATTTGGAAGACCAGCCATTGATTTATTATGAGAGATATGAGTCCTTATTGAATGAACGATTCCTTGAAGAAGGTTTTCTGCCAAATATTTTATGTGTTAATCAGGATGCAAGAACCACCCTTTTATGGTCAATTGCTTTGCCTGGAATTGCAATTGTTCCAAAGAGTGCTTTATTTTTGGTTGATCATGAAGACTTGATAAGCTATGACATCCTTGATTCTCAATTGACTACTGATATCATGATGATAACATCAAAGGAACATTATCGTTCTGATATAGCTGATACTTTTTTGTCTTAT
>NZ_JBEQZJ010000042.1:0-33700 GCF_045223415.1 Hoskinsella mucinilytica
TCAATGATTTCACCTCGTATCTTTCTAGGCTCGCTATATAGAAATGGCCCTTACCTATCTACATACGTAAAACAGGGGTGAAAATCCTAAATTTTATTCAAATCTTTTTTAAAATTAGAAATTCTTCTTTATTTTCGTTCAATCTGTAGACAAAAACATCATCTATCAACTACCTACTCACCCATATGAAAAAAGTGATCATATACTTATCATATGTCACTTTATTTTGATATATTGGCTAATCTATCATCTAGATATCTTGTAACTTCATGTTCTATTTGTTGGATATCTTGCCTTGTTTTCGGCAACAAAAATGTAAAACGATGTAACATAGCTTGTATCCACTGTTGTTTTTTGATGATGCGTAGACCTGTTGCATAATGAAAATCATAAACCAAAGCAATATGTGAACATAACACATCTCCAGGAGTTTGTCGCAAAGAAGCAAGAATCGTATGATGCTGTAAGAACTCCTTCTTTACGGTATCACTAATGGTCGTTTGACACATTTCTTTTTCTTGACACATAAACAATACTTCACAACTATTTTCATTATTCACACGAAGGATATCGGTTTTATCAGCATCTCGAATGATGCTTGCCTGAAGGAACGCCTCTTGTGACAAACCCTCTTCTATCTGAAAACGATTATGATTGGATATTGCATCAAAAATGATATCATCGTATCCTTGCTCTACAAACAAACGAATTCTGTTTTGTTCCTTTAATATCTCGATTCCCAATTGTGCATGATCCACACTATCACGATCAATAAAGGTATGATAGCGTCGCACTTGTTCGAATCGACCGATATCATGTAATAGTCCGATTAATGAAGCCAATTGAATTTGTTCATCACTTAGATGAAGCTCTTCGGCAATCATTCTACTATAATTCATAACTTCATAAGTATGTTTGATTTTTAAAGCAATCCGCTCATCCTTTGTATCATAGGATTGAACATATTGTGCAAATGCCTTTTTGGCCTTTGGTAAATCAATCATATAACAACGCTCCCTTTTTTCATTATGATACCAGCACTCAATAAAGCCAATCCTTCCGCAAAGGTCACACTTAGCCAGATTGCTTCAATGCCAAAACAGAATATCAATACGGTCATACTCACTGCGACAAATACAAATCCTTTTAAAACAGCAAGCAATGTTGAAATTTTGCCTCGTTCAATCGATTGAAAATAATACATGATCATTGTAATGATTGCGGTAAATAGAAGAGATGAAAAATACAATCGTATACCAATCGCAGATTGTGCAATTAATTTGGTATCACCATTGGCAAACAACGTTGCTACTGCTTGCGGTGTGAATAGAAAAATAACATAAACGATCAACGCAAATCCAGATGCAAATAAGATACATACTTTTAATGCTTCTTTCACACGTTCCATATTTCGTGCTCCATAATTGGCAGATATGATTGGTTGTATTCCTTGTGCAAATCCATTTAATAAACCCTTACATACATAGGCGATATTGGTCACAATTGCATAACTTGCCAAAAATAATTCATCTGCTAAGTGAAGGATCACAACATTAAATAATAAAATGATTGCGCCGGCACTGATTTCCATAATGCCACTTCCTAAGCCGTTGCTGAAGATTCTTTTCAACATCAATACCGAAAAACAATCCTTGGTAAAATGTACCGTATTGTTTTTCTTGATGAAGTGAAAAGATACACCTATGACTGTCAAAAAAGGTGAAATACAGGTCGCAATGCTTGCACCGGTTAATCCCATCTTAAATATCATGACAAATACATAATCCAATACCATATTGCTGATATTCCCAAACAACATAGCATTCATTGCGAGCTTTGGGGCATGATCTGCACGAATCAAGATACTTGCCGCATACATAAGGACAAAGGCGAAAGCACTGACATTGATGGGACCCATATATAATTTTACATAAGGTAATAAACTTTCACTACTACCAAGTGCATAAGCAAAAGGTTCTAAAAATATGGTACCGAAAACACTGATCAAAATGCCAATGACTCCCATACATACAACACTCAAGGTAAATGCTTGATTTCTTTCTTCCATATGATGAGATCCTTCAGCCACTGCCATAACGGTAGCTCCACCTACTCCAAAGGTTAATCCAATCGCAGAATAAATCGTAAAAATAGGCATAGCGATATTCAAAGCTGCAAGTCCCACACTGCCTGCACCTTTTGAAATAAAATAAACATCAACAAGACAATATAGAGAATTAGATAACATTGCGACTAAGGTTGGGATCAAATAGGATAAATACAACTTAGGAATGGAACCGGTCAATAATGATCTTGTATTCATATATCCAGCTCTTTCTGTATTCTTTTTAAGATCATGGCACATTCATCTTTCTTTTCATTGGTAAATACGCAGAAAAATTGATGAATACCTGCTTTTTTGATATCTTTTATATCCAGTATACGATCATATCCTTGTTCTTCTAATAAATGCATGCGACATTCTCTATCCATCAATAATGGAAATTTACGTTTCTTTTTATCTATCAACATATATTCATGTTGCCTACATAAACCACAGTTTTTCTTATCACTATCTTTTATGGTCGCATTGATCGGACAATACTCACTGATCATCAATTCTCTTTTACCATATATGACATATCCGAATTCTGCCTTTCCAAATTGCGTTTGATAATGATGTACAAGTTGGATACAAGCATCCTTATCCAATTCCAAAGATGGCAGTACACAGGCAGCATGATGTTGAAACAAAAAATGTGCCGCAAATCGATTGGTTACATTCAAAGAAGTATCATAGTAATGGTTGATACCTTCCTTTAAACTGCCAAGTTCTTGTGATAAAGCCGGTTCTTTCACTTCTTCTTGTTTCATCACTCTAGGTATTCGATACATCACATTGGGATTTTCTTGTTTTATTTCTTCATAAAGTGTACGATCCGCAATATAAAGATGAGCATTGCTCCTGCAAGCAATTTGATATTGTTCCCTATTATGAACCACGATATGAAGACTCATTTCTTTCTTTTCTACTTCAATGTCTTCTGCCTTCCAAGGTAAGATTCTTCTGTTTTCATGATGAATCGCTCTTTGTGAAGCAAGCATATCCAAAGCTTCTCGACGCATTTTATTGACTTCTTTGATCGGCATGATGGCATCTTCCTCAATGGTATCGTAAATATCTACGATATCAAAAGGCGTATCTTTGCTTTTACGTAACTGTTGGTGAATACGTTCAGCATCTAATGGTGTTTTCAATGCTTGTTCAACCATACAGCTTCCAACAATTTCTACACTATGATGATCCTCATCAAATACACATAGGATCGGTGGCTGTCCTTTTACCATGACAAAGCTTGCGGATATTGCTACTCTTCTTTGATAGCCTTGATAGGTTTCCTGTAACTGTTTTAATTGGTGTGTATCGCTTGTCTTTAATACGATAGCACCTTCTTTGATACCATGAATGCGATCAAGCTCGATTATAGTATTTGATGTTCCATGATTGACCAATAAACCATTTTGATAGATTCGATTCACACGAAATCCTTCATCCTCTACCTCATGCAGTATACGTATCCCATCGCCTTGAGAAAGCTCTTTGGTTAATTGGATGCTCATTTTATCCTTTGTTAATTTGATGATACGTCCAATCTCCACTCCCATATGATTGGGTCTAATGGGATTCATTAAAGCACTTCCCATTGCGTGAAAGATATGACCATCAGTAAAGCCACGATGAAATAACTTTTCCATTTGTTCTAGCATATCCTCGTGAACTTCAAATGATTGATGCTTTTCATGTGCATCAATTGCCTTGCGATACAATGCCACCATATAAGCCACATATTCCGGTCGTTTCATTCTTCCTTCAATTTTAAAGGAAGCAACACCTGCATCTATCAAAGCAGGTAATTGTTTCAATGTATTTAGATCCTTTGGACTTAGGATATAATCTCCTTGTGAAGAAACCTTATGATAGCCATCCTCTTCCTTTTGATATAACCCATATTGCATACGACATGGCTGTGCGCAAGCACCACGATTTCCTGATCGATCAAACAAGACTGAGCTCATCAAACATTGACCCGAATAAGACACACATAATGCGCCTTGTACAAATACTTCTAAATCTACACCTAGCTTTGCATAGGCTTGAATTTCTTCGATCGTAGTCTCTCTTGGTACCACTACACGTTTGACCCCTTTTTCTTTCAAAAATTGAATTCCTTGAGGATTATGTACATGCATTTGCGTAGAAGCATGAATTTCCATATCAGGAAACTGCGTTCGAAGGATGGATAACAACCCTAAATCTTGTACGATCAAAGCATCTACATCAATATTTTGTAGATAGGTGATATATGCGATGACACGATCCATTTCTGTTTCATGGATGAGTGTATTCACTGTTACATAGACGTTTACTCCATAGATATGAGCATAGCGGATTGCTTCTTTTAGATCTTCTTTTGAAAAATTATGAGCAAAGGCTCTGGCGCCAAACATTTCACCCCCTAGATAAACAGCATCACAACCGTTTTGTACTGCTGCATATAGAGCTTCCATAGAACCGGCAGGAGCTAATAATTCAACTTTTTTCATATCTTCACTTCCTTTGCTTTTTTACGTTTTGTAATTCCTTTGGTAATCGTGGATACTAACAGAATTCCCAATACCAGTGCCCCTGCAATCGTGATGGTTTCCAAACCAAGAGTCAATGCATCTATGACCTTGCCTTGAATGGCCGCAAGCATCGTACGATACATTCCTCCTCCCGGAACCAGTGGTATCAAAGCACAAATGATATAAGTAGTTACCGGTGTATGTGCAATCCTTGCCAGTATTTCTGAATATAAGGAAATACATATCGATGCGATAAACATTGCGCTTAAATCACTGGCACCCATATCGAAACATAACTGATAAACGATACCACCCAAAGAGCCACCGATGGCAGCCAAAAACAAATTCTTTCCCTTGATATTAAATAAGATGCCAAAGCCTAAGGAGGCAATAAAAGATCCGATCGTGATTTCTAACATATCACATACCTCCCTTAAATTTCATACTGATGCTTAATACAAAACCGATACCGACTGCAATCGCAACTGCGATCAGAAATGCTTCGGTTGTACGAGAAACACCTGATAAATAATCCCCTGCCATCGTATCACGTACTGCATTGGTAATGGCAAGACCCGGAACCAATAACATGATACTACTGATGATGACGATGTCATGATCGATCGAGGCATCAAAATATTGAAACAATAAAGCCGCAACGGCTGCCAACCCTGAGGTCAAAGCATTGGTAAAGAAAACATTCCATTCTCTTTTCTCCAATATAAAGCTTACACTTTTGATCAACATACCTATGATAAATGCGACAATAGCTTCCTTCCATGTTCCATGGAAAAAGATCGCAAAGCCAAATGCACTTAAGGCTCCGAAAAACAGAGTTGTAGAAAACCGATATCTAGGTTCCTTAGCGATAGCCTTTAATTCTTTTGATATCTCGTCAATGCTATAAGCATGTTGTGTTGCTCTTCTGGAAAGATCGTTTATTTTATCAATACAGTTTAAATCAGTACCCCTGCTTTTCACACGTAGTACCTTCGTGACTGTTTTTTGATCAACGGTGATAGAGAACATGATACCTGTGGGTGTCACAAAGCTTTGGGCATCCTCTACCTCATGAAAACAGGTACATAAACGTACCATGGTTTCTTCTACACGATATATTTCTGCGCCACTTTCAATCAGTAGTTTTCCCGCAAATGCCGCTACATCCAATAAATGATTGGTATCCATGAAATCCCTCATTTCGTCCACCACAATAGTATAGTGCATTTTATGGAAAAAGGAAATGAACAAACCTGATTTTTTTTACTTTTATATTGTTGATTTTCATTATAATTTTACCTTTTGCCATCTTTGGTCTATAATATAAAAAGACAAGGGGATGGTAGTATGAAAAGAAGTGTCATGATCATCATGAATCCTAAAGCAGGGAAAGGCAATGCAAAAACCGCATTGTTTACCATTTGTGATCGATTTTGTGCCATGCAGGATGAGGTACATGTTTATGTTAGTCAATATCCATCCCATGCAATGGTTTTAAGCCAAGAACTCGGCTCATATCATGATATCCTTTTATGCATTGGCGGTGATGGTACATGGAATGAGGTCATAAACGGTGTTATGTCGCTACAAAAACAACCACTTTTGGCATATCTTCCAACTGGAACCGTTAATGACTTTGCTTCTTCCTTAAAAATGAGTAAAAATCCGACAACGCTTATGGATCATATCGAAACCTATACCCCTTTTGCTTGTGATATCGGTGATTTTAATCATCAACGCTATTTTACCTATGTTGCGGCATTTGGCTTATTTACCGATGTATCCTATTCCACCCCTCAGCGTTCCAAAAATACCTTTGGCAAAATTGCTTACTATCTGGAAGGAATCAAACAATTGGCTAGTATCCCTCGTTATCATATAAAGCTACATGTCAATGATGAAGTGATTGAAGATGACTATATTTTTGGGTGTATCTCTAATTCCAAGTATGTCGCAGGTTTTACGACCGTTTCCACAAAAAATGCGCAAATGGATGATGGCTTATTTGAAATTCTTATGATACGTACCCCAAACAATCCTTTGGATGTTCAAGTCATCATTGCCGCCTTATTAAGAAGAGAGGTCAATCATGATTGGATGTACTTTACTACCGCAACTTCCTTAACCATAGAATCTAAAGAAGCGATTCCTTGGACCTTAGATGGTGAAGAAGGCGGAAGCACCTTATCCGTGGAAATAGAAAATAAAAGCAAGGCAGTTACCATTTTGGTATAGTCGCCTTGCTTTTCTTATTCAATCACGATAATCATCCATTGAAATTAACTTTTCCGAATTTATCGCTGTTTTTCTTTTTCCCTAGTTTTTTATCTAATGCTTTCGATCTCGGTTGTGTTTTCGCCGCTCTGCTTTTCTCTAATAATGCTTTGGTATCTAGTTTCTTTTTCTCACTCATGTGATTCACTTCCTTCCACAATGTTACACAATTCTCTTAAATCTGTTATCTCATGATCGATCACAAGACCTTTGTCATTCTTGCTTTTTTCAGGATTAAACCAACACGTATGAATACCGGCATTGATACCTCCTTGTATATCAGAAGACAAACTGTCACCAATGATCAATACACGATCTTTATCTTTTGGTTGGATATGCTGAAATACAACATCAAAA
Organism: Hoskinsella mucinilytica; assembly: GCF_045223415.1. NCBI lineage: Bacteria > Bacillati > Bacillota > Erysipelotrichia > Erysipelotrichales > Erysipelotrichaceae > Hoskinsella > Hoskinsella mucinilytica. Next base: position 7,258 of record NZ_JBEQZJ010000042.1, read on the forward strand.
TATTCTTTTTGAGGTTTTTGATATCCACATTCTTCTGAGATAAACAACTTTTTAAAATGCTGATCTAATCCTGATTCATTTAATCTTCGATATTGCGTTGCACTTACACCATTGGTTACGATATATAAATCGTGCTTCTTTTTCAACTTTGTCACAACATCCATAGCATGTGCCATCAAATCATGACCTCTACCCAAGGCAGCTTGATAATCATCTTCAAAAGCGACACCATCTACTTTTAAGCCAAATTCAGAAAACAACTTATCGAATCGAGTATAAATGACAGTATGTCGATCAATAGATCCTTCTTCATATGCTTTCCACAATTGATGATTCAATTTTTGATATGTCTGTTGTATTTCCTCATGAAAGGGAATCTTATATTTTTCAAAGGTACCTTTTAAAGCCTGTTTCTCTGTGGCATCAAAATCCAACAAAGTACGATCAGCATCAAATAATAATATATCATATCTTCTCATGTTATTCTCCTATATGTAAATAAACGCCTTATGTGCCTTAGAATGCCAATCTATCGTACCATAAAACATAGGACTCTGACAAATAATTCTGTAAACATTGTATCCTATTCCTATTACATTACCAAAGCTGGAAAGAAAAACAGTAGAATCGCTCTACTGTTTTCTAAAATCCACCAGGTCCGCCTCTTCCCATATCACCTCCATGACCACCTTGCCCCATACCCCCGCTTGATACGGTTGAACCACTATCTGAAATGCTCATTGTCATACTTGATAATGTGAAATCACATAAGGTTGTTTGATTTTTCAAGGTCGGTATCAGATATACCTTTGTATCCGTTTCACCATTTACACTTCCACCGCTTGTTAAAGTATAAGTACCGTTTTGTACCATATTCGGTGTTGAAATCACGATATTATTAAAGGAAATAGAAGGAGCATAGGCTAATAATGCCTCATTACCATCTAATATAGATACTAATGTATTTGCTGATTGTATGGAAGAATAAGTAATCATAACACTTGGTTGTGAACTTGATGAAGATGGCATTTGTGCCATACCAGACATTCCTACAGCTATTAAGGTACCTCCCGTAATTTCGCAAGTACCATCATAATCTAAAGCACCATTACCGTTATCTTGTGGTCCATCGATCGTAACAATACCTCCTGTGATAAAAAGATCACCATTAGAATCTAAACCATCTCCATCGGCACGAACATAAAGATTTCCTCCATTTATCGTTAAACTTATATCACTATCAGAAGAAAAACTATTTTCTCCTGGTCTTCCGGATATGGAGCTAGCATCATTTCCACCTGCGGCATTGAAACCATCATCACTTGATACCACCTGAATCGTACCATCATTTACAATAACTTCACTCGCTTCAATACCTTCATAACTTTTTTGAATATCAATCTTACCTTGATCAATGGTCAATGTTGCATCTGCATGCATACCATCATCTCCACTTTGAATCGTATAGGTACCATTCTTGATCAGCATAGACGCATTACAATGCAAGGCATCATCACTTGTATTAAGTTCATAGGTACCATTTGATATGATCATATCCTTACCTGCCTTGATTCCCTTGGCACTTGTGGTATCCTCAGTTGATACGTTTTGATTAGCTGGACCCCAATTACCCCAGTCAGATTTTGTAGAAGCATGTTCACTTCCTCCACCACATGTAATGGTGAACGTACCCTGTACTATTTCTAAATAAGTTTCGGCTTGAATACCATCTTGATTTGCGTCAATGTTAAATTCCCCGGATTGAATATACACCCAACCCTTAGTTTCCTGTGTATCTTCACTAGCCTGTAAGCCATCTCCTTGTGCATGGATCGTAAAGCTACCATTTGCAATCGCAATGCCATCCTTTCCTTTCAATCCATCATTAGCGCTATCGATCTCATAAGTACCATCGGTTATGACAAGCTCGTTTTTAGAAAAAATACCATGATTTCCATTTCCTGTTACCTGTAAACTTCCACTACCTGTGATCGTCAAATCATCCTTAGAAAAGATGGCAGCATTAGGTTCTTCCTTTTCTGCATCTTCATACGTATCACTTTTGGTATCAACAACTTTATTTTCACTACCTTCTGCCAAAATCAAAATGGTCTTATCGGCTTGTTTCACATAAATTGCACTTGTGGTTGAAGAGGTAATCGATGCTTGTTTTAATACGATTCTAACCGTATCTTTCTTGGATGCCTCTACAACGATTTGTCCATCTGTTAAGGTACCTTCCAAAACATAAGTTCCTGCACTTTGAATCGTTACCACACTACCTGATGCACTTGCTCCATCTCCATCGATTTCGATACCGGTATCTTTCAACAAAATACTGGTTGCACTATCATCATAAGAGTCATCAAAATCCTCCTCTTCAAATTCATAATCAATATTGGTAGTGCTTGTATTCGATACGCTTACTGATTGGATCTTCGTTTCTTGTTCTTGCTTCTCTTGACAACCGTTCAAACAAAGCATAAGAAACAATACCATCACCATACTTACAGTTTTTTTCATTTGTTCACATCCTTACAATTCTTCTTTATTTACCTGTAATCTTCCACAAATGATATTTAGATTACCATTTCGACATCTCAATTCATCTATCATTTCTTTTTCAACGATATCTTTACGTAAATGTATATGATAATGTAATTCATACATACTGCCCATATTGGTTGTTTTTACCTTCAACAATTCTTGTTTGGTTGTATAATGTTGAAAGATATCATCAAATACACCTTCATAATCCAATGTTTCGGGTATGGTGATTTTTAACTCTTTTTCTAAAAGTTTTGGACTTGCGAAATCACTACGATATAATAAGATACTAGCACCACCGATGATGATAGCAATGATTGCCGCAAATACAAGATATCCCATACCGGTTGCCAAGCCAATCGCCATAGATAAAAAGATCGTACTGATTTCCCTTGCCCCTCCTGCCACACTTCGAAAACGAACAAGTGAAAAAGCACCAACCACAGCAACACCTGTACCAAGATTACCATTGACCATCATGATCACAACTTGAACGATCGCAGGCATTAAAACTACAGTAATCACAAAACCTTTATGATAAACATTACGATACATGTACACAAATCCGATCCATAAACCACATAGCAAAGATACTATGGTACAAATCATTAAAGTAACAGGCCCCATAGCAGCTGTGTTACTCGCTATTACACTTTCTAACATCATTTATCCTCCTATTTTAACTGCATCTACTAGATGCTCCTTATAACATGTTCCATATTTCGAAAAAGAAATCGGATATATCTGTATCTTATTTAAACAATTAGACAGCCAAATAGGCATTGCCATCGGTAATTTGATTTCCATAAGTACCTTATCTTGTGGTAATAATCTTTGTCCTTCATCTCCATACAAAAGATCTACTTGATCTTTACGCCATCGAAGATCAAAGTCAAAGGTGATTCTTAATGTATCCTCCTCTTTTCCAAAATAAGCCATTCGATCATACGCAATAAATGTCTTTTGATCTGGATGATACCGATTGATAAACCAATCGATTTCCTTTAAGATCTGCGTTTTATATCTACATTGTCCGGTATTGATATAAGTGATTGCCAAAGCATAAGGTAGACAAACTCTTCTTTTATACACGATACCATTGACTTTTTTCTTGAGCTCTAGAAACACATCACCATCTTCTTTTGGAATACCATAACTTCGGATTCTTAGTTTCTCTTTGTAACTGGGTTTTTCAATTGAAGTACGAATCAGTTCATAACTATCTGTATCATAATAAATATTACATATGGTATGTTTGCCATAACAATCTAATTCCATATATGGCTGAAGTTCTAATAACAATTGTTGATATTGATCGTATGTTAACAGATATTTTTTCTCATAACGTTGAAAGACATATTCCGTTTGTTTCATTGACTTCACCTATCCTTTACACCCTCATTATAGCGGTCAAACCTTAAAGTAATCTGAAATCACAGTTTCAGCTTATTTTCAGCTTTCTTTTCTAAACTTCATGTATAATAAAGAAAGAAACGAGGTGTAATGATGCAAATATTGATTGTAGAGGATGAAAAAAATCTTGCGGAGGCATTGCGTCAGATCATGCAAGAAGAAAAATTTCAGACAACCATTGCCTATGATGGTGAAGATGGTTTGAATTATGCATTAAGCGATCTATTCGATATCATTATCTTAGATATCATGTTGCCAAAGAAAAATGGGTTTGATGTCGTAAAAGAACTCAGAGAACATAAGATAGAAACACCGGTCTTGATGCTGAGTGCTTTAGATGAAATTCCGGATAAAGTCAAAGGCTTAAATGGTGGTGCTGATGATTATATGACCAAACCATTCGTACCAGCAGAACTTTTGGCACGTATTCACGCATTGACTAGAAGAAAAGGTGAAGTGATCTTAGAAGAACTGTGTTATGAAGATTTAAGTCTACAACTTTCTACTTGTGAATTATATTGTCATGAAAAACATATTCATCTTGGCTATAAAGAATTTGAAATCATGAAACTATTGTTACATACACCTAATCGAATCCTTAGTAAAGAAGATATCATCATTCAGGTATGGGGAAATGACAGTGAAGCAGTAGACAATAATGTAGAAGCTTATATCTCTTTTCTACGTAAAAAACTATTTTATTTAAATAGTAAGGTGTCGATCAAAGCATTTCGCAGACTAGGCTATCGCTTAGAAAGGAATGCATCATGATTGCAAAGTTAAGAAGGAAATTTGTATTAGTGACAATGACTTGTGTCACGTTGATTCTGTTTATCGTTTTTGGTGTTTTATGCTATAGCAGTTATCATCGTATGGAAACCGATACCCAGCAAACACTTGAGCGAGCATTGATGGATGATCGAAAAGAACCGGAAGTACCGAAACTTGAATTCGGTAAGGATAAAGAGAAGAAAGAGCCTGATTCCCATCATACCTCTTTTACTGTTTATACAGATGCAAGCGGACAAATTCTTTCTATCCATTCCTTCAATGTTGAAGTAGATCAAACAAGTTTACAGACCCTCATTCAAACCCTATTTGAACAGCAACGTATCCAAGGTGTCCTAACCGATCAAGAGCTTCGTTATCAAATGAAACAAACAGCAAATGGATATACCATTGCTTTTGTGGATATCAGTAGCAATCATGATGATATGATGTCTTTACTCTTTACTTGTATGATAGCTGGTGCCGGTGCTTTTATTGCTTTTTTGATCCTTAGCATTCTTTTATCCAATTGGGCATTGCGTCCTGTTGAAAAAGCATGGATGCAACAAAAGCAATTTGTTGCGGATGCTTCCCATGAACTAAAAACACCGATCACTGTCATTCTTGCTAATTCGGATATTTTATTATCTCATCCCCAAGATACCATAGAAGAACAAAAAAAATGGATGCTTAGTATCCAACAAGAAGCCCAACGAATGAAAAAGCTTGTAGAAAACCTTTTATTTCTTGCGAAAAAAGATGCACATAAATTGACCATAACTTTTACAAAGCTGAATTTTAGTGATATCATCTGGAGCTGTATTCTACCTTTTGAATCGATTGCATATGAACAAGGCATTCATTTGCATAGTGAAATCGATCCAAACCTTTATCTGCTCGGTGAAGAATCCCAGTTAAAACAGCTTATGATGATTTTTCTGGATAATGCTTGTAAATATACACCAAAGAAAGGTAAAATCGATGTGTTATTAAAACAACATGGCGATAACATCATTTGTACGATTCATAATACTGGTAGTTATATCACGAAAGAAGAATTGCCTCATATATTCGAACGATTCTATCGCTGCGATAAATCCAGACTTCATGAAGGTGGCTATGGATTAGGGCTTTCCATTGCGAAAACCATCCTAGATGCACACCATGCTCAAATTCAAGTAACCAGTAATGAGCTTGAGGGTACTAGCTTCCATCTTCTTTTTCCAATATATCACATATAAATTTCACTTGTAGTCTTTTCTTCCTTAGGTTATAATGAACACCTGAGCGAGGGATATCATATGATAATCAAAGACAAAGAACTATTAACGATCATCCAAAATACATTAAATGAAATCGATGAACGATTGATCAATCATGGGTTTCGTGTAGCCTATTTATTAAGAGAAATGATGCTATATGATGGTAGCTTCTCTGACAGGGAGATACGTGATATGACCATGGCAGCAATGCTCCATGACATCGGTGCCTATAAAACAGATGAAATAGACTCCCTATTACAATTTGAAACCAAACATATATGGAAACATGCCATTTACGGATATTTGTTTTTAAAGCATTTATCGCCTTTAGGTGATCTTGCTGATGTTGTTTTATATCACCATGTTGCTTATCAAGATTATCCTAACTACCCAATCAAATATCAAAAATTAACACAACTTTTAAGTATTGCAGATCGTTTGGATGTGTTTCTGATACGAAATCAAGAGAATTTACACTATCATATAGCTGATTTCCCTACATCCCTATATGACCCTGAACTTACCAAACAAATGTGTTCCCTTATTCAAGAGAAAAATCTATTGTCCAATATGTTGCATAAACATGATGAACAAAAACTCTTAGATGTTTTACATTTCAATGAAGCAGAAATAAGAGCATATATACGAATGATCAGTTTTTCTATTGATTTTCAAAGCAAGCATATGGTTGCACATACCATTACTACGACCAGTATAGCCACATCGATTGCTCATCTGAATGGTCTATCTCCTTTACAAATTCAAAACATAGAATATGGGGCATATCTTCATGATATCGGAAAGGTCGCAACACCTGTTTCAATTTTAGAAAAACCAGGAAGGTTAACTGCAACGGAAATGGATATCATGCGCCAACATGTGGTACATTCTATCCATATACTGAAAGATACGATCGATCCTGTAATCGTAAATATTGCCGTTCGACATCATGAAAAGCTTAATGGAAAAGGCTATCCTTATGGTTTGAAGGCAAGTGATCTCACATTAGAAGAACGTATCCTTGCTGTTGCGGATATTTTTAGTGCACTTAGTGGTAAACGAAGTTATAAACATGCTTTTGACAAAGAAGCTATTTTAAATATCTTACAACAAATGGCAATAGAAGGTGCCATCGATGCGGAAATCGTAAATCAATGTCATCAACATTTTGACTATATTATGGAACAAATTCAAAAAGATTGTTCCAAGTTGTTAGCTATCTATCAAAATATTGAAACGGAATATCGACAATTACTACATACATTTAAATAATGTTTGAGGAAATGGTTTTGATCGTATGATGATCGTATGATGAACTGCAATTTCACAATTTAGGCTGTACATAAAAAATATGTTGTGCTATAATAAATTCGCTTTCAAAAGCGATATGCCGACTTAGCTCAGCTGGTAGAGCAACGCACTCGTAACGCGTAGGTCGGGGGTTCAAGTCCCTTAGTCGGCACCATTGAAAGAACAAGCCTTGTAAGAGGCTTTTTTTGTATTTACTTTACTGTTTGGTGTAAATCACTAGAATAAAACATGCACCAACAAAAAAACTCCCATCAGGAAACAGGAGTTCAGTTTCAAATATCGCTTAATTACAAGTTATCACTGCATCAAAATCCAAGATGAACTTGCATTCACAATTAGTTTTTTTAGCTTGAATTTGACCATTCATTTTTTTCATCATCTTATCAACTATGGTCAAACCTAATCCCGAAGATCCTTTTGATCTTGATACGTCTTGTACATAAAAGCGATCAAAAATTTTATCTATATCGATGTCATCGGTAGGTAAAATTCCATTGATAAAACAAATCCGATGTTCTCTTTGTGTGATTTTTATATAAGCATAGCCATGTTGTAAAGCATTATGAATCAAATTCTGAAAAACACGTGTCAAGAGTTCTTCATTTGCATAAATCTCTATATTCTGATTTTCAAAGATAATAGAAGGTTCCATATTCTTCTCATGGAAGTCATGATAGAAAGATGCCAATACCTTACATAAGATAGGATATGGTTTTCGTATCTCTAAATCAATCCGATAGTCGTCATCATTGAGCTTTGCATCCATAAATATATTTTCTAACATTCCCTGAAGCATTTGAAGACGATAAGAAATGATTTCCAAATAAGCACTTCTTTCTTCTTCGCCTTCACTTTCTTTCAATAGCGTTAGATATCCTTGCATACTTGTCAAAGGTGTACGTATATCATGTGTGATACCGGATAACATCCTTTGCATTTGTTGATCTTTTTGAGCTAAGGCAAGGCTATTTTCAGAAAGCCGAACAAACATTTGATTTAATGTTTGTTCTAGTTTCTGAATTTCTTTCTGTTTGGCAGAACTAGTCATTAGAAATTTACTCTGTGTTTTCAATTTATAGGTAAGTTGCTTTTCTAAATCATCCATTGTATGGCGATACTGTAATAATCTCATAGACAAAAATATGGCAACGAAGCTAAGTATGACAACAATGAACAGCATATTTCTTACCTCACTTTCATATCACTGAATATCTTTTTTCTGTATCCAATAAAAACTGATTCCATTATACAATATCACATAAAATAAAGACATTACAATGGTTCTCACACCGATATCTGTGGAAAACTCAAGTGGAAGACTTGTCAACAAATATGATAAAGAATATTCAAATATATCATAATCACCAATGAACATAATGATCACACCAAGACAAATCACGAAAGAGAGAATAATACCAATAACTTTATTTTCACTTAATTCACTGACCATAATCAATAAACTACAAAATGCAATATTCACAAGCAACCAGATTACAATATACACAAAGAAGTTTATATCTATTCCCATAGAAAATCCATGAATGAATAAAAAACCAAATAGTGTAAAGGATAACAAAGATACCATCATCGCAATCACTAACATGAATAAAGATACTACTAATTTAGACACTACTATGGCTAATCTATTGGATTGCATCATGACCGTATTTTTGATAAAGCCATGTTGATATTCATTACAAGTAAATATAACCAAATAAATGCCAAAAACAAGAGGTAGATAGCTTTTACCAAACACTGCAAAAAAATCAGCAGTAGTATAAATATTAACATCCACGTTCATATATAATCCTTGTAAATATTCTTTATCCAAAACATTACCAAACGTTCCTTGCATTTGGGCTTGATTTTGTGAGTTGACAATGATACCGAACATAACAAACAATGCTATCAAACAAATATAAAAGCTTTTACTTTTATACAATCGCTGAAGTTCCATTTTAGTGATATTCAGCATGATCATCACCCCCTATCTGATGTAAAAAATAAGATTCCAAGCTTTGTTTTTCTTTATATATTTGTGAAATCTTAATGCCTTCTTTCATAAATACATTCATGACTGCTTCTGTAGTAATATCATCATAAATCCATATCGCTTGATCATGTACTTCATAGTCCTTCACAAGAAGTTTTTGTTCTATCAATGCACAAGCTTTCGTTAGATCATCCAATATAAGAGTGATATGGGATCTACATTTTGATTCTAGCTCTTCTCTACTAAGTTGCTCTATTAAAACACCATCCTTGATCATCCCATAACATGTCGCAATTTTACTCAATTCCTCTAAAATGTGGCTACTAATGATGATGGTCATACCTTTTTCTTTATTCAATGATTGAATGATATCACGCAATTCACGTATTCCTTCGGGATCAAGTCCATTAATAGGTTCATCTAAAATCAATAGATCCGGATTCCCTAACAATGCCAAAGCAATACCTAAGCGCTGTTTCATTCCTAACGAAAATGTTTTGATTGGTTTCTTCTTAGCCTGATCCAGATGCACTAATGTTAAAATTTCTTGAATTTTCGATGGATCATGCAGTCCGATTCCGGTAGCTTTTAATTCCATATGATCTTGTGCATTGAGATTTGGATATAATCCTACTTGCTCTACTAACGCCCCGATTCTACGATTCTGATAAGCCAAAACTTCATCTTCTTGAAATAATCGAAAAGATCCTTCACTAGGTGTTACCAATCCACATAGCATCTTTAATGTTGTTGATTTTCCTGCACCGTTTCTACCGATAAAACCATAAATTTCTCCTTGTTTTATCTTCATATTTAAATGATCTACCACCATCGTATGTTTATATGTTTTACATAGATCAAAAGTTTCTACAACATAAGTACTCATACCTGTACCTCCTTTACGCTCTATATATTACCAATGACAGTTTCAAAAACTATCAAGTAAATGACAAGAAAGTGTAAAGAACTACTATGATTCAAACATTTTAAAACCAATTCCCCATACTGTCTGAATATAGTCTTTTGTATCATATTTTCTAATTTTTGATCGGATGTTGCTGATATGAGTATTGATGGTTCTTTCATCACCATAATAGGTATCATTCCAAGCATATTCATAGATTTCTTGTTTAGTATACACTCTATCCGGATGTTGAATCAATTGTTCTAAAATTAAGTATTCATGTTTGGTCAATGAAATCTTTTCTCCTTGAATAGACATCGAATATGTATTGGGATCAAGCTTTAAATTTTGATAAATCAGTGGTTTTGCTTCCTTATGATTTCTTTTTCTTAACTGAACCTGTATTCTTACCAACAGTTCTTCTAACTCAAATGGTTTACAAATATAATCATCAGCACCAGAGCTTAACACATCAACCTTGCTCGATAATGAATCCTTGGCAGAAAGAACAATCATCGGTATATCATTGCTTTTTCTTACTTCCTTAATGACCTCTTCGCCACTTTTTCCAGGTAGCATCAAGTCAATGACCATGAGATCAAAATGATTGCCCTGACATTGAAGGAGCGCTTCCGTTCCTGAATAAGCTTGAACAACTTCATAATGATGCTTCACTAAATACTGATAGATCATCTGATTGATATCAGTATCATCTTCTACAATTAATAATTTCATTTCCATCACACTCCTATAATATTTCTATTTTAACAAAAACGAATAGACGAATGCAACTATCCATAACGACGCTCCTTTATGAGTTGATTCTAGAAAGAAAACCCGCTATAATGCTAAATAGAAATCACAGGAGGCTATCTAATGAGGTATTATATCGCAGATTTACATTTTTTTCATATCGCATTGAACACAAAAATGGATATGCGTGGATTTTCAAATGTTGAAGAAATGAACGAATATATGATCAAACAGTGGAATAAAAAAGTCAGAAAAAATGACGAAGTCGTGATACTAGGTGATTTATCTTGGGGAAAAGCTGAAGAAACCAATGAGCTATTAAAACGACTTCATGGTACCTTATATCTGATTCAAGGAAATCATGATAAGTTTTCAGAAAGCAAACATTTCGACACTTCCCGTTTTGAATGGATCAAACCATATGTGGAGCTTTCAGACAATCATCGTAAGGTCGTGTTGTGTCATTATCCGATCATGTGCTATAACAAACAATATCGTGTAGATGAAGATGGCAATCCGAAAACCTATATGTTGTATGGTCATGTGCATGATACAACAGATCAACGCTTATTAGAACAATTTCAAGATATTACAAGAAGTACCATAATTACCACACCGGGTGGTGATAAAACCAACATTCCTTGCCATATGATCAATTGTTTTTGTATGTATAGCGATTATACACCCTTAACACTAGATGAGTGGATAGAATGTGATCAAAAACGCAGATCAAAAATGAACTAAAATAAAAAAAAAGGAAACATACTATATTTGAAATGTTTCCTTTTTTTATGGTCTACTACACAAATAAGCTTGTTTTCCACAATGAATGTGGAAAACTCTACATATCATTGTGGTAAATCAAAATTATGGTTGATGATTTCTTCTAATATAAAACGGTTTTCTTCAAAGGCGAATTTCAAAATACAGCAATTTCTTAATCTCTCACTCACATCTACCTTTGCGAACTGTTCCCAATATCGCATAAATTGTCGGCAAGAAGCCCCATGTGAAACTGCCAAAACGACATGATGATCATCCTTTTTCATAATTTCCATTAAAGTATCCGCAACCCTTTGTCGTAGCTGTAATTCCCCTTCACCACCATATGGCACAAAAAAGTCACCATAAGGTAAAGACGGATTCAGATCTTCACTTTCTCCTTCAAATTTACCGAAGTTCCATTCCCGCAATCCCTTAACTCTTTGATAAGGCATATCACAAACTAACTCCAAGGTATCACATGCTCGCTCTGAGGTAGAAGCATAAGCGTGATCGAATACCACTCCTTTATCTTTTAAATAAGCCCCTGCAATCTTTGCCTGTTTGATACCTAACTCTGTCAAAGGAGAATCACAAAAGCCTTGAATTTTTCTTCTTACGTTGAACAAAGTCTGTCCATGGCGCATCAAATATAATGTTTTTTTCATTTACCTTTCATCCTTTCATAAAGATATCATACTCCTGTGAGCTTACTCTAAGGCAAGCTTTTTTTTGAAAAAAGACGCATATTGCGTCTAAAAGGTTGAGGTATCTATCAAACAATCACAATGTTCCTTTATTGAGAATGTCTGAAAATAGGTTTCCTCCATAGGGATCCATTCTTGTACAAAGCGCTCATATAAATACGGGGATCTTTGTTTTAATCGCTCTTTTTGTATATCAAAACAACAATTCAAAAAAAGCTTCATGGTCTTGACGTTTTGAAAGTAAGGATGATGTGCATAACTGCCTTCTAGCACGATATAAGGATAAAATGGTATGTGTATCGGTGCGAATAACTTTTTTTCTTTACAATCATAGGGACGATAAACAATTTCTTTTCTATTTTGAAAAGGAGCTAAGATTTCTTGATAACAACGCTCATAATCCACATTACCACCCGGCTCACAAAGACGATCCTTACTTTTTAAATGCGGTGGTAAAAAATAATCATCCATATGAAACAAAGGCAAATCAAATAATTCTTGTAGTAAAATAGCAAATGTACTTTTCCCACTTGCACAAGGTCCATCGATTGCAAAACATAACTGTGATCTGCATTTGAACATTTCATATACCTGTTTTATCATCGGAAAAAAATCTACATATTCCTTTTTGATCACACGATAGTGTGGTTGATATCGCTGGCGATAATGTTCACTATGATGGATTCCTTGTCTCAATTTTTCTTTTTCCAAGTCCGATATACCATTAGGTATTTGATTCAAACATGCATCAAAAAGTTCTTCTTGTGGTATCGCATATGTTGCACTCTTGATAAATAAGATATTCCATAAAGGAAGATCCTGTTCTTTCATCATGGATAGCGGTACTCGAACATAAAAAGGTCCGATTTGTTGTACATGTTCCTGTTGAGTTACCATTTTCTTTTCTATTTGAAGAAACTTCAAGCTTTGATCTTCCTCTTCTATCATATGAGCCGGTCCCAAACATGCCTGTTGAATAAATTTCAGCTGATCCTCTCTTCTCCATTCCGGATGAAGCTTTTGTTCCAGCTTCCATGCCTGTTGCATATCCATCATGGTTTAATGAGCTGTCTTCATCAAAACTTTATGACTGACCTTATTCAATAGCATGACAATGGAAGGTAAAAACAATAGCTGTATCACGATACCTGGAAAAGCTGTCACAAAGGCGGTACCAATGAAAATAGACATCGAATAACTTCCTGCATGAAATACCAATGCATTTAAAATGCCATAGACGATTCGACCGGCTATCATAGCCGTCAATAATTGAACATAGACGGAAGCAAGCTCGTTTTTAAGTTTTACTTTTCTAGCCATAAATCCGGATATTGCCCCATAAACAGCAAGCTCACAAATCATACCAGGCAAAATCGGAGCCGGTGGCATTCCTGTTAAGATACTAGAAAGGATGGGCACAAGAAACCCACATAACAGACCAAAATAAGGACCACATAATAACCCACACAAAAGCACAGGAATATGCATTGGCAAAAAGATACTACCTGCATTGGGAATGACATGAAATGCCATAGGAAGCACAAGCCCTAAGGCGATACACAAAGCACAAAAAACCATATTACGAATATTATGATTCATAACAATCTCTCCTATCTTCTACATAATCAAACAAATTAAGTATAAAGCAATTCCTGTATGATGTAAACTTGTATACAGTTTGATTCGCATGATATAGTGTAACAGTTGAAGTGCACTTCAAGTCAATAGATATTTTAATTTTATTCTAATTTTTTATAAGATGCGATAAACATGATAAAAAATAACAATGAATATTGCAATGTGATAAAAAGTAGGATATAAATAAGAAGACAGTCATACTCAAGAAGGTGATGATAAAATGAAACGTAAAATTTTAATTGGTATCGGTGTATTATGCTCCATTCTTGCATGCTTTTTTATTTGGCGAACACGTAGCCGTAATTATCATGTAACCTTTACCAATCCCCATCAAGAGGAAAAAGAAGTGAAACAAATCAAGGTCGGAACCTATAATACAAAATTATTAGATCAAGGAAATGGATTAGAGCGATTTGCAAATGAAATGAAAGAACTTGATTTAGATATCTTGGTTGTTCAAGAAGTAGATCAACATGCTAGAAGAAGTGGAAATATCAATATGGTAGAAGAAATGGCGAAAGTAGCGGACTTTCCCTATTATCATTTTTATCAAACTATGTGGATCCTTGATGGCTATTATGGTATTGGTATCCTAAGCAAATATCCGATCAATGCGGTTACTTCTACCCAATTGCCAACTCATTTTTTAAATGAACCAAGAGTATTTGCACAAGCTGACATTGATCTTTGTGGAAGAATTCTTCATGTTTATCACACTCATTTAAGTTTCAAAGAACGTGATGTAAGAAAAGAACAGATTGCTTCTATTTCCAAGGAAATAGAAAATCAAACAGATACCATATTTTTAGGAGATATGAATACGTTTCAGGCTTCCGATTTTTTTGAAATTGATGGTATGACCTCTATTAACAAAGCAAACGATCCCTATATCACTTTTAGAGATTTTGGTTTCCCTGATAATATTTATTATTCTAACAACCTTTCTTTACTTCAAGCTCAGGTAATACCTTCTACATTCTCTGACCATAATCTATTTTATTGTGAGCTAAAACTTTCTTGAATGCCTATATCCAAAAGCATATTTACAATTTATGATTTCATAAAAAAGCCTCATTTGTTTGAGACTTACGCATGATCATTGTTATTGTTTTTTTAGCCACTCTAATACATCTTTTAAAAGACCTTTTTCTGTATCAACTACGCCATCATCTCCTATTTGATGATCTTTTACTAGAAAGGTTTTCATTTGTAAGGAAGCTGCAGGTATCATATCCTCTGATACATCATTCCCTATCATGACACAATCTGCTTGCGAAATATTACATTCCTTACATATTTCCTCATAATAAGCAGGGTTTGGTTTACAGTAATGAGAATTCTCATACGTAGTGATATAATCAAAATCATCTTCTGTTAAACCAATCCAACTAAGTCTGGTTAAAACCGCCTGCTTCGGAAAGATAGGATTGGTAGCTAACACTACTTTTTTCCCTAACGCCTTTACTCCATGGACGATTTCTGCCGCTACATCATTAGGCGATGTCGCAACCTTTGCTTCATGAAATTCACTTTGATAAAACGACAACAGTAAGGTGTTTAATTCTTCCTTAGAATGTTTCATCTTCTGTTCCATGATTGCTGAAAAACCATTCCAAAAAGCTTGTTCATTACTTAATGAACCATCGTTTTTAACCATATGTTTCAAACCATTCCAAACACCTTGTATGGATGCTTCTGCATCATAACCTAGTTCTAAAAATTTCTTACCTAATAGGTTTAAGTAATAATGTGTAAAATATTTATTATCCATTGGCAACAAGGTACCATCTAAATCAAATAAAACAGTATTTTTCATTTTGATTCCTCCATACAGTGCTTAGAATACCACAAAGTAATTGGATAATCAAACAAAATATTCATCTACAAAATGCAAAATCCGATCCTGAGTTTGGGCAAAGACTTCATCAGGAACATCCTTTACCTTTGCCTTTTTATTTTGTCGATAAATGCCTCGTATGCTTCCTTTTACAAAATAACCCTGATAACTAAAAGTAAAATCCGCAAAAATATCCACAAGAGAATCCTTCTCTGAACTACTTCGATAAAGAATCTTTATTAAGGTATCATGATGTGTAATCTGCGTTTTTACGATATCATCATCTGGTTTACTACGACGAGGGCTTTTTAAATGTTGCTTTTTCTCACCTATTTTTACATAAACACCATCAGCCATAAATTCCAGACGATTTGCTTCAGACCCCATCCATTGATACCCAAAGGAACAACGATTCGCATTTTCTTTAAGTTTATCGAACTTTAAAGGATACTGTTCAAAATGTTGTTGAAGCGCATCACATGCAATTTCTTTTTTTCTAACTCTTCCCGCTTCAAAGAAAAAGAGGACGATAAGTGCAAAAACAATCAGCCCGATCAAGATATATTTTCGCTTCATATGTCAGCTCCTCTCTATACCATTTATAATATAATTTTACCATAAAACAAAATAAAGTTGCTGAAAAATAATAAAACTGACACGAAAAGCCATATTTTAGTACGAAACAATAAAATATCATCTCTTTTAGACAAATCATAAAAGATGTATAAACGAGTTTTTTTGAAAGCGCATATCCTTTATTGACGATTGTTTCATTTTGCAATATCCTTTACAAGTAAAAAATGACCAATCGTTATTTTTAACACGAAAGAGGGTGTATGTTTGCAAAATAAAATGCTTTTAAACAAAAGTAAAAAGCAGTCAAATCGTAAAAAAGGCCATAGTCGCAAAAGGAACTTTTTATCGTTATTTCAATGATAACGTTTCCCTCATCAATCATTTGATGATGAAATATAGCTCATCCTTGATTGATGAAGCCTTGATACAAGCGTCTAACGCAAATCATTGATGATTCAATTGACCATCTCAAAGAAATACTATTTGAATCCATTCACAAAATGATCAGAAGGAATTACACAAAAGGAGATGAATCTTATGAAACGTTTAAGTGAGTTCATCGTAAAAAAGAGGAACATCATACTCGTCATAGCCGTCCTATTATTGATACCAAGTGCCATTGGCTATGCACGAACCAAAGTCAATTATGACCTATTAAGCTATTTACCATCAGATGCAGAATCAATGATAGCACAAACCTCTTTGAGCGATGATTTTGAATTAGCTAGTACCGGCATGTTAGTTGTAGAACATATGCCTGATAAAAATGTTGCGAAATTAAAAGAAGAAATCAAGCAAATTGATGGTGTAAAAGATGTCCTTTGGAGAGGGGATGTCATCGATCTTTCCATTCCTAAAGAAATCTTGCCTAAAGATGTTAAGGAAATGCTATATTCCAAAGAAAGCACTTTAATGGTGATCACCTTTCAAGAAGATACTGCTTCACAAAGAACGATGGATGCCATTCAAAAAATCAAAGGATATGCTGATAAGGAATGCTATTTAGGAGGCTTTTCCGCTATTACCGAAGATACCAAGGATTTAATGAATCAAGAAACACCGCTTTATGCGATCACGGCAATTGGTCTTTGTGTCATCGTACTGTTCATGGGGCTAGAATCTACGATAGCACCGTTTGTATTTGTCCTAGGTATGATATTCCCGATTGCTTATAACTTTGGCACAAATTTCTTTTTAGGCGAAATATCTTATATCACCAAGGCCTTAGCATTGGTATTGCAGCTAGGAGTTACCATGGATTATTCTATTTTCCTACTTCATCGTTTCCAAGAAGAAAAAAACAAATGTAGTCATCGAGAAGAAGCCATGTCAAATGCGATACAAGCAACCTTTTCCTCTATCACCAGTTCTTCCATCACAACCATTGCAGGTTTTTTAGCCTTATGTGGAATGCAACTTACTTTAGGGAAAGATATTGGAATCGTCATGGCAAAAGGTGTAATCTTCGGTGTGCTTTCTACCATCATCATTTTGCCTTCTTTGTTAATGCGATTTGATCGATATATCGTGAAATGGCACCACCCCATCCTATTAAAAGAACCTAAGATGCTACCAAGCTTTCTAACAAAACACTATAAAAGTATTCCTATCGTATTCTTATTGATCTTTATTCCCATGAGCTATGCTCAAGCGCATACCAATGTTTACTATGACTTGAATTCCACAATGCCTCAAAGCTTTCCAAGTGTCATAGGTACCAATAAACTAAAAGACCAATTTCATATGACAACAACGCACTTCCTTTTAGTAGATGAGTCATTGAAAAACTATCAAATCAAAGATATTTGCGATCAAGTTGAACAATTAGATGGCGTATACTCTGTGGTTTCCTATGAAAGTATCATTGGTGGAGGTATTCCAGAGCAATTAGAACCCAAAGCTATCAAGAATATCCTTCAAAATGGTGGAAAGAAAATGATACTGGTCAATAGTACATTTCAATCAGCTACGGATGAAGAAAATGAACAATTAAACAAGATAGATGACATCATGCATCAATACGATCAAACAGCCGTCATTGCCGGAGAAGGTAGTCTAACGAGGGATTTGATTACAACAACAGATATCGACTTTAAAATGGTTAATATGTTATCCGTTGCGGCAATTTTTATCATCATTGCTATCACCTTCCGTTCCCTGTTTTTACCAATTGTGCTTGTCGCTTCCATTGAATTTGCAATTTGTATCAATATGGGAATACCTTATTTTACAGGATCAACACTTCCCTTTATCGCAAGCATCGTTATTGGAACCATTCAGTTAGGTGCAACGGTAGACTACGCAATTTTGATGACGACAAGATATAAAGAAGAATTGTTGCTAGGAAATAATGTTGTGAATGCCGCAAAAGAAGCTGCCACTAAATCTGCACCAAGTATCATCACTTCCGGACTATCCTTCTTCGCTGCATGTATTGGTGTATCCTTCATATCTAAAATGGATTTGATCAAAAGTTTATGTATGCTCATATCAAGAGGAGCGATAATTTCCATGTTGGTCATTCTATTGGTACTTCCTGCATTATTGATTGTTTGTCATAAGCTCATAGAAAAAACAACAAAAGACTGGCCAAAAGCCGATTTGAAATAAGAAAGAGGAAAGATATATATGAAGAAAAATGTAAAAGTTGTAACATGTACGATTTTAAGCATGATGCTGACACAAAATAGTTTCGCATTGTTCGCAAAAGAAGAAGCAAATACAACAAAGGATGAAACAGTATATGCAATGCTTCATAGTGATGGTAGCGTTGATGAAGAAATCGTCAGCAGTTGGTTGCATAACGATGATGGTATCAAGGATATCAAAGAAAAATTAGATATCCAAGATGTAAGAAATGTAAAAAGCGATGATGAACCTACTGTTCACAACAATATGTATGTTTGGAATTCTGATTCCAATGATGTTTATTATGAAGGAAAAACAAAGAAAGCTTTGCCAATAGATGTGAAAGTAACTTATAAGTTAAACGGTAAACCAAAAACAGGAGAAGAATTGATTGGACAAAGTGGCAAGCTGGAAATTCATATTCAGATGAAAAATACAAAAACCAAAGTAGTGAATATCAATGGTAAAGATACAAAGATCCATCCACTTTACGTTGGCGCTGGGATGGTAGATTTAGATACCGACCATTTTAAAAACGTAAAGATCAATTCTGGTAATATCATATCTGAAGGAAACAACCAAATTGTAGGTTTTATCAGTGTTCCCGGCTTGGAAGATACAATAAAAAGTAGTGGTATTCCTACAGATGCATTTGGTTTCAGTGATGAATATATCATAAGTTGTGATACAAAAGACTTCGCTTTAGGACCTATTATGATAGCATTTACTCCTGAGGTATCCTTAGATAAGTTAAAGGATATCAATTCTATTGATGACTTAACTCAAGGATTAGATCAATTAAATCTTGCAAGCCAACAGTTATTAGAAGGCACCTCTCAGCTGGCAGATGGAACCAATACCTTTGCTGATAAAATGTCAGATTTAGTTCATGGTGTACCAGAATTAACAGATGGCGTTACTACACTAAAAAACGGAACAGCGCAGTTAGTAAACGGTTCAAAAGATCTGAATAACAACCTTTCCACACTAAATGTTGGTCTACAACAAGCAAAAAAAGGTAGCGAAACACTTTTAAACAGTACTGCACAAAGCTCTGATCTGGCAAATGGTGCCATGAGAATCGATCAGGGTATCGGACAAATGCAAACACTTCTTAATGAAAAACAGCAAGAATTTACTGCCTTATTAGAAAGTGAAACATATCAAAGCTTAATGAATAGCTTATCTCTTCTACAAGATCTATCTCAAAATATCACGAAATTACAAACGGGTGCTAACGATATAAACCAAGCCATCAATGATCAAAATGTACAAGATGCTGCTGTAAATTTACAAAAAAATGCGCAAGAAACTTTAGCAGCATGTCAAAACGAAACCATCTTGGATGAACAGCAATGTAAATTAGCAAAAGAGCAAATGCTCGTATCAAGCACTCTATTAGGAACGTCACAAGGTGTATCAGATTTAAATAATGAGTTACAAGCATTACAAGAATCAACAAAACTAATGTCTTCCTTACCTGAAGCAGCGCAACAATTAAATAAAAGTATTACTGCTTTCCAACAAGAATTTCAAACCGCCAATGAACAGGTTGCACAACTAAAAATAGGTTCCAGTCAATTGGTATCAGGCATTTCAACCCTAAATAAAGGTATCACCACATTAGATGGTTCTATGGATATGATTGCAACAGGAGCATCCAAACTTTATGATGGTAGCAAAGCCTTAGCATTTGGCATTCAAAATGCAGATCAAGGAGTTTCACAACTGAAAAACGGATCATTTACAATTCAAGATGGCGCAAATCAACTATATGCTGCAAGTCATACTCTTGCGGATAAAACAAAAGAACTTCACCAAGGTATGGGAACTTTCCATCAAGATGGTGTCTATAAAATGAAATCTGAAGTCTCCTTAACGATGGATGAAATCACTCAATTATTAGCAATCAAAGATGAAATCGTAAAACAAGCAGAAGAAGAACACAGTTTTACAGGTGCACCAGAACATAGTCAATCTAGTGTGAAATTTATTTATAAGACTGAGGAATTGGAAAAGGAAAAAAAGTAACAACCCGGAAATAAGATATGAAAGATAACAAGCAATGAAAAGACTAAGTATCATACGGAATGTAATAAAACATTTACTTTCATAGTGATATGTTCCTATCTTACGTTTTTATGATAACACTTCAAAATCGAAACCCTAGTCTTATATATCTTCCAACACTTTATAAATAATAATAAAACAGCCTCCTATTTCTTGATACGAATGTCAAAAGATGTTAACTATTAGAAAACCGCAAACAGACTTGTAAATCCTTAGGTCTTTGTTATATAATAGCAACATCAAGGAGGCTGTTTATGGAAAAAAAACAATACATTTGCCCGAAATGTGGCAATATGCATTATGAAAGTGATCAATTTCAAGCAACAGGTGGCAACTTCGCAAAAATATTTGATGTACAGAACAAAAAATTTGTCACTATTTCTTGCACACGATGCGGATATACAGAATTATATAAGCGTGAAACTGATGCTGCTTGGAATATCCTGGACTTCTTCACAAATTAAAGAGCGCATGCTCTTTTTTTATTGATAAATCGCATGATCCTGTTGCTTCTTTGCTTTCCCTTGTACAAGTTCTATCGCTTTTTTTAATTTCAATGTCCATGGCAAAAGCTGTAAAATAAATATTGAATAAGCAAATAACTCCGGAGACGATGTATATGTGGAAAATGTTTGAATCATAAACGGTAACAAGGGGAAAAATGCAATACCTTCACAAAGCAAGAGAATGAAAAACACTTTACCTACAGTGTGCTTTTTCAGAAAAGCAATCATACGAGCTGATGAAATATGACACACTTTATAAAGCAGCAAAAAAATCAGCGCTGGTATCAGGATAGATAATGTTTCACTTAATTGAAGTAATACGACATAACACAAGATAAACATCCTTTACCTCCTAAAAAAACCATTGACTTCTATCAATGGTTTCATCATACCCTATTTCTTTAATTCTGCCAACTTTTTATTGATTTTCAAATATATTCTACTATAGATTGCGAAAATCAACAAGATAACGATACTAATGGTGATGGATAAAATCAAGAATATCGTATCCACTCTACCTATTTTGGAATTTAGGAAAAACAAAAACAATCCCATCAATAAAAGACAAATCACCATCATGGCCAAAAGTGTTCTCCATGAGCTTAATAAACGCTCATACAAAGCAATTCTGGAAATTCTATCACTGAAAATATGAGGCTCGGGTGATTCTTCATCAACCTCAGTACGAAAATAATTCCATACTCCATCAAATTCACCCTTTTCATGATAAATATTTTCCCAACCTGCATCAGCATAATTAGCGGCATAACGCTCCCCATCTCGCTTATCTTTCTCATAATAACCAAGATGATAGAAATAATTTTTTGTTTCCCCTGTACGGAAAACATACTGTATGCCAGCTTTTTTTACGAAATGCATGCCACCAAGTGACATTTGATGTAAATAGGCAGCTTCCTCTTCCATATCAGATACAAAAAACAATTTATAGCGCTTAATCTCACCCGGAGCCAAAACAACCTTATCAGGTTTAATTTCGTTTTTTTCTGCTTTTTTGTCTTGAATATTGGCATGAGCTTTCTTTAATACAACAGCACTTTTATGCTTTAATATACCCGCTTTTTCTTTTACAACTTTAATGATTTGATTTATGATTTGCGAAAGTTCTTCTTTTTTATTTTTTTGCGAATTTTGTGATGAGCTGACTGTATCTATCACAGCCTGCACTTGATCTGTCTGTGGATTTTCATCGGGTTCCTGCTTTGGTGTACTTTCATCTATCGGCTTTGTGTCGAAGAGATCTTGTATAACAGATTCCTCTTTGACAGACTGATTTTCTTTGATATCTTCATTATTCATATCAGGACCTCCTTAGCCGTACCTTTTAAATTTAACATGATATAGTAAACATGTCAAATTAATGAAAACATTAACAAGTCTATTCACAAGGAAACAAACTTAATAAATCTTTGAAAGATGTAATAATTTCATCATAGCTATCAACTTCCCCAAATCCATAAGCAGCATAGATAAACGGAATTCCCGCCTCTTTACTGGCAATCATATCCTTTTGCGTATCACCAATATAGATAGCCTGCTTCATTTGATTACGCTCCATAATAAGCCTGATATTATCACTCTTTTTTAGGCCCGTCCTTCCGCTACATTCAAAATCAATAAAATAATCTCTTATCGGATGTACAGTAAATAAGGCATCAACATAACCATCCTGACAATTGCTTACAATATATAAATTATATTGTTTAGAAAGTAGATCTAATACATGAATAACATCTGGATATAACGTTCCACCATGTTTTGTTAAATGCTTGTTTTCATTTTCAAAGCACTGTTCTAACAGAACCATTCTTTTTTCTTTTGATAAATATGGAAAGAAAGTATCCGCAATTTCTTCAGGTAAGAACCCCATGATTCCTGCCATCATTTCATCCGTAATCAATGGATATGTATCATTGACTCTTTTTAAGACTTCGTTATATGCCTTTGTTATCTCATGTGTCGCATCCCATAAGGTACCATCAATATCAAATATCAGATTTTGTTTCGTCATCATCATTCTCCTATCAAATATTTCGTTTTCATGATACCATATTTTTCGATATATATCTATGTATCTTTTGCTTGCATCAAAATATTACAATACCAACAGTTCTCGTCATGGATAAGATCAAGACGAAGCTTTTTACCGTTATTTAACTGATATTGCTGTTTACTGTTGATCGCTAAAAGAAATCGTCCAGTTTTGCATACAAAATCATTTCCATATTCTAAGAAAAGACAATCATTTATGATTTTAAATGATGAAGTGGTCCAAGTACCACTACGATGATACACGGCTTTCTTTTTTTCTTGAATTGACTTTGCCATTTTGGATGCCATATGATAAAGCATCCATTGTGAAGATTTATCAATACTCGAAGGATATCGATAAGCAGAAAAACATAGACATTTTTTTCGTTTTACCATCTTTTCTATCAAATCATGTAATGCAGATACGTAAATTTTTTCATAAGCCAACAGCAACTGGTGCTGCTCCTCATCTGTTCTTAGGCGAATTTGTACAGTATAGTACATAGTATCATCTCCTTTTTTTGCCTCTATATATATACATACGAAAAAGGGTGGCAAAAATCCTAAAGTTATTTAAATTTTTTTAAATTTGTAAGAAATAATAAAAAAATGTAGCTATATATAGGTTTATTTTACTTTTTTTTAGGATTTTGGGATTTCTTTACGTATATAAATAATAGGAGGTGAATTTTATGTATATTACCATCAAGGCGAATCTGCTCGTCAATGACTATATTGTTCGTGTTTTAGAAGAGTATGAAAAATGCTATCATATGGAATTGGAAAGGTTGATTCAATGCTATCAGAAAGCAGGTCAAGTTTATTTCATAGGCTATAGGGAGATGAGTAACAAAATTTCATTTCATTCTAAAGAACATTTATTGCGCTTATCTCAAAAATTCTATGAAATAAGAAAAACTCATCCGAAGGCGATATTTCATCGTATGTTCGTCTTAAGTAATCGTTCTTTTCAAATTACTAAAAGTAGGATTTCTATGCAATTTGGACATGCATTTCAAAGATCAACCATAACATGTAACTCTACTTTAAATGAATATCAGTGTCGTAAAATAGAGCAATCAGAAATTCTTCGATTGGATGTAAAAAAAGAGTCCAAGCATTATGTTGTGCGCATAATTCTAAAACAAGCTGATATGTTGTTTGATGAAACAAAACAGAAAGTTATGGGAATAGATTTAGGTATGAAATGTCCCGCAGTCTGTTTTACGGAGGATAATAAGGTTAAATTTATAGGTAATGGAAGAGAGATTAAATATCATGAGAGAATTTTGAAGCAACGTTATCAAAAACTACAGAAAACTGGAAATGCAAAAAAATTGGAAAAGCACGCTCATCTATTACATAATTACAAAAACCATATCGATCACTGTATTTCAAAGGAAATTGTTGATTTTGCATTAGAAGAAAGTGTTAGTGTGATACGTTTAGAAAAATTGACACATCTTCAACAAAAATTTCATCGCCATGATCAGGTTTGCTGGTCTTATCAACGAGTATCTCATTTTATAGAGTATAAAGCAAATCAAGTAGGTATTCGTGTTGAGTATGTCGATCCATATTTAACAACGAAAAGATGTCCTTCATGTGGAAAAATTAACAATGTTAAGGGACGTGATTATCGTTGCCGTTGTGGATTTCGGAAACATCGTGATTTAGTGGGTGCAATGAATATACTTTATGCACCTAAGGCCTAATCGGTCTGCCCTGAAAGCTAATACGCTCTGTTCAGGGATGGTTTAAACGCACCTGAGTCCTTGCTGATTGATAAAAAGCGTTTAGGAGTTTGAACTCATGTGCTGCGTGCGGCACAGCGAAGGTTTAACCTTTGCTATAGGAGCGCTATTAGCTTTCATAGTAATGGCGCTTTTATTTTATTTTACGATTAAGGTGTAGAGCCTTATATATGAGAAATATGAACATTTAGAACTGATTTTGTAGGCTGTATATGACTTTCCGTATTAAATTTGATTGCTTAGTACATTTGTACAAATATTACAAATATAGGGAAAAACAGTTTATTTAAAGAGTGCCCCTTCCTATTTGCAATAGGAGATTTAAGACATAGAGCGTTATTAGGAAAGAAACTGGCCTATTAGGGGCGTACCTCTCCTACTCGACATAGAAAAAAACATCCTTACGGATGTTATTTGCATATGGCGGAGTAGGAGAGATTTGAACTCTCGCGCCAGTTTCCCGACCTATACCCTTAGCAGGGGCACCTCTTCAGCCTCTTGAGTACTACTCCAGCATGACCAACAGAACAAAAGCGATTGCTTGATTTTCTATTGCCATAAAAGTATACCATAGTAGTTTTTAAAAGTCTAGCAGATTTTTGAAAATTCAATAAAAAAGGCCAAATTTTTTCAAAATTATTCAGAGAATAAAAATCAATTTCATCCTATAGAAATTATGTTGAGTTTTATAGCCATACCTTCAAGAGCCCATGAAAATGCCATTCACCCTAAAGGATGGATTACTTTCAATATAGTCTATTGCCCAACTACCGATAAGTTTTCCAAAATAATGAAACGCTGCTGGTAACGCTGGATTTTTATTATCACTTATGAGCGCTTCTACAAAGTTTTGCATTAATATTTCTTCCAATATAAATAAATTCTAATTATTCAAACACATGGTATTATCCTTTTTTCTTATTTAAATCGATCATCATCTCACTTGACCCACAATCATAACGCTC